>CAURGZ010000102.1:0-2553 GCA_963524285.1 uncultured Atopobium sp. | reverse complement strand
ATACGCTTCGCAAGGTATTTTTCCAGCAGATTTTGGATGGAACGTCTGCTGATGAGCTAGGCACTTTAACTACGAGCAAGGGTACTGTGGAGCTTCTGTCTAAGCTTGCTCCAGAGTATCTGACAGAGCTTGATCAGATTGTGGTCTCTGGTCAACTTTCTGCTGGTCAGATGAGTGCTTGTAAGGTGTTAGAGCACTACAAGATGTTGCTTGAAGAAAAGTCTTACGTTGAGGTGTGTCAGTGTCTGAATTACCTGCTGCAGTCCATCCCAGCGCAAGGACCTGCACTGATCTTCTCGCGAGTTGAAGATCTTTCGGAGGCGCGTCTTCAGTTTGTACGCAAACTGTCACATAAGCGTGATGTGGTGTTTTCTCTCTACGTACCCGAAGGACCTGCGGGTTACGCGGCAGAGCAGCAGCTGGAGTTGCTGGGCGGCCCGGGATGCAATTGTCGTGTGGATGCGGAGTCGGCGCCAGCCGCAAAAAGTCAGGAGCTCAACGATCTTCTCGCCAGGGTGTTCAGGGCCAAGGAGGGCAATGAGGTTACACCGAGTGGTGCGGTAACGTTTTTGTCGCCGCTGGGTCAGCACGCCGAGGCAGAGTCTATCAGTAGGTATATCTCTCAGTGTGTGGAGTCTGGTAGCAAGAGCTTTGTGGTGTACACCTCAGATTCACAAAGGGTTTGGGATGCGCTCTCGCAAAAGCTTGCAGCAAAGGGGATTGCTGCTCACTTTAATCGCTCAGTGCGTATTCAAGACTCGCTTGCAGGACGTGCGTTTGCTAGTCTGATTGATGCGTATGTCACGCTCAGTGAACGCGCAGAACACGAGAAAAACATTGACTATCAGGCATCTGACCATCAGATGGGGGATATGTCGTGGTGGCCACCACGTACTCTTACGGACTATCTGATTTCACCTATTTCAGGAATAAGTGTTGAGCGCGCGTGGATGCTGGATAAAAGCTGGCGTGGTAACAGAACGTTGTATGCTAGCAGAGTGCTTGAGACGCTTTCTAAGGCGGCTATGAGCTCGCGTTTGTGCGCAGAGACCATCAAGAGCCTTGAGCTTGGCAGAATTGGTTCTGCTGCTCAGCGTATTATTGAATATCTTTCTGCAGAAACATCTGATGATCAGTCAGAGGCTGCTCAGTCTAAAGATTTGACGCTTCAGTCTCTTCAAAACCAAGAGTCGCTTAAGGTAATGAGCAAGATTGTTTCTTCTGCGCAGGAGCTGCATGAGGCAGGATTAAAGCTGACTCCTCAGACACTCAAATCTTTTATTGACCTGTGCAAAGACCAGACGGTCATGATGCCTGTTTCTAACGGTGTTGAGTCTGATATTCAGGTGCTAATCGCTCCTGTAAGCCAAGCTCATTCTTTTGAGCCATATTCTTTTGATGCCGTCATTTTCCAGGGCATGGATACGTTGAATTTTGGCGTTAAGGCATCTGACGGCGCACTTCAAGAGTTTGTTCGCCATGCGAGTAAAATGCCTAAGGTGTCAGAGTTTGCACGGTATCAAAGAGATTTCTATACGGCACTTATAACCGCTTCTACCAGCGTTTCATTTGAGAAGGTTGAACAAAAAGACGTCTTTAACGCAGTAGCTCTCAGTGAGGTTAAAGCATGCTATCCCAAAGACTATGCAAAGAAGACAGGGGTTGCACGCGGAGAAGAAGAGGTGCTGGTAAACCTGTTGCCTCAAGCTACTGACTCAGAACGTGTTGCAGAACTCCCAACAATCGAGTCTGGTGAGATTGACCCTAAACTTAAAAATATTGTGGTACTCCCACGTCATTTGACTAGGGAGACTCTTGAGCAGGAATTACAGGGTCTTATAGAGGTCTCGCGAGAAGGACTACCGCTTCTTTCCGCTTCTCAGATTGAAACGTATCTTGAGTGTCCCTACAAATGGTTCACGCAACGCCGCATCAAGATTTCTCAGGTAGACACTGACTTTGCTCCAATGCAGATGGGCACCTTTATCCATCGTGTTTTAGAGCTAACACACGCAACACTTTTAGCAGAAGCACTTGGTTGTGCTGTTGCTGAGGTTGATTCTGTAGTTGTGCCTATGCTTCTGCAAGACATTGCTGGCTCTAGAATTACATCTGACAACTTAGACCACGCAAAGCAGGTGCTAGATACCTGTTTTGCTCAGGTGTGGGATGAGCAGTTCAACAACATTAACCGAGCATCTTCAAATGAGCTTATTCCGCATAGCATTCAAGAAAGAAAACAGGTTGAGAAAATACGAGAAGATCTCAAGGATCTTCTCGAGTTTGAAGCTTCGCACTTTATTGGCTATCAGCCTAGATTCTTTGAGCTTCGTTTTGGTAGAGAAGAAAATGTTGTTGAGTATGCAGGAGCTCAATTTACTGGCTCGATTGACCGCGTAGATGTAAACGCTCATGGTCAGGCACTTATTATTGACTATAAACATAAGGCCACAAAAGATCTGAAGGCTTATTCAGCAAAGCTAAGCCTGGATAGTGAGCTCTCAAAAGAGATTCTGCCAAGGCATGTACAGTCTGCAATATATGCTCAGATTA
>CAURGZ010000101.1:0-2589 GCA_963524285.1 uncultured Atopobium sp. | reverse complement strand
TAGATTTATAGAACTATAACAAGCAAATAATGAGATAGCTTTGTGTTTATATATCCCTTAGATTAAAGTCGCGAATTGATTCGAGCAGCTATGAAAACGGTAGAATTTGGACAACAAAATAACGACGTAATCGTGCTACTTCACGGCGGCGGTTTGTCTTGGTGGAACTATAAAGCCGAGGCTGAACTGCTGAAGGATCAATATCACGTTGTGCTGCCAATCCTTGACGGACACGCAGGTAGTGACAGTGATTTTATAAGTATTGAGGAAAACGCAAGTCAGCTCATTTCTTTTATCGATAAAGAATTTGGAGGCTCAGTTCTCCTTATTGGAGGGCTATCCCTTGGCGCACAGATTTTAGTAGAAATGCTGACGCAACGAAACTCAATTTGTCAAAACGCCATCATTGAAAGTGCGTCTGTCATTCCCTCCAAGCTGACAAATCTCCTGATCAAGCCAACGTTTTCTCTAAGTTATGGCTTAGTAAAAAAGAAGAGCTTTGCTCAAATGCAATTTGACTATCTTCATATTCGTAAAGATTTATTTGAAGACTATTATCGGGACACATCACAAATCTCAAAAGAAAACATGATTGCATTCTTGGAAGCAAATACATCCTATGAGATAAAACCCGGCCTTCAAGATGTCCACGCCAACATCCATATACTTGTCGGCGAAAAAGAACAGAAAAAGATGATCTGTTCAGCAGAACAATTACATAAGGCACTGCCTAATAGCGTTCTTGAAATAAAGAAAGGCTTATATCACGGCGAGTATTCCATCAATCATCCCGAAGAGTATACAAAAGAACTCCTAGACATGATTTACTACATATTAAATAAATCAGCATGACTTCCCGTACGAGAAGCAACAAGTATAAGCTCGTCTTTATGAATAGCATAAATCAAAAGCCAGTCTGGTTGAATATGGCATTCTCTAAACCCTTGGTAGGATCCAGTAAGAGCGTGGTCTTTGTGTTTTAGGTCTAAAGCTTCCCCGGCGCAGAGTTTGTCAAGCACCTCTTGGAGTGGAGATATATCAAGACCTCGCTTTTTAATGCGCTTGTAATCCTTCCGAAACTTAGAAGTTGCTTGAAGTTTAAGCATATAACTTAAACCCCCGCATTGAGATCTTTAAACAGCTCATCTGTGGTGTTGTAGGATGTTGCTTGAATTTTACCTGACATGATATCGCGTGCTTCTTCCATAGCAGCCAGTGTTTCAGCATTAAACTTTGGGATTTCCACTTTAAAAGGAAGGCCGCCGTGCAAAACACACTGGCGTAAGAAGATGTTTACAGCGCTTGACATATCGATGCCGAGCTTTTTAAACAGTTCATTTGCTTCTGTTTTGACATTGCTATCGATGCGAATTTGAGTAGGACTTGTTGCCATAGTATCAGCTCCTTTTTAGTTTATTTTGATACAAATGGTATACGTTGTCAATCAATAAACAGATGTATTTTCTATTTGTTCTGTTTGTCTGACGTTTTTTTTCCTTGAATTCTCAAAGCAAGTGCAACGTTTAATGATGGTAGACTTCTCAAAGGCACTTACAACTCAGGAGTTCCCGTGATTATAAAAAACGAAATACCTCTATTAGAATATGACGATACCTCCTCAGAGGTTATTTCAGCAGATCACGAATGGACCGCAGGCCAGCTGCCAGAAAAGTGCCTCTTTGCATTTCTTGGAGACGTCGTCCATGATTACGCTAAAGAGCACGGAGCAGAAGTCGTAGAAACAATCGTGACCGTTTCTCGAGACATTAAAGTCTACGTTTTAGATTCATATGGCGAGAAAATCTGTTTAGTTCAATCCCCTACTGGATCCGCTTCATCCACACAGGTAATGGACATACTGGTTACCTGTGGATGTAAGAAAATAATTGCAGTTGGTTCATGCGGCGTTCTAAAAGAGATACAAGAAAATGCCTTTCTCGTTCCAACTAAAGCTCTTAGAGCGGAAGGGACGTCCTATCACTATCTTCCGGCATCAAGGTATATAGAGCTTGATAAGGGGCCAATTTCTGTCATAGAAGAGACCTTCAAAAAAGACGAACTCCCTTATGAGACGTGCACCACCTGGTCTACTGACGGTTTCTTCCGTGAGACAAAGGATATGGTTGAGTATCGCCTGCAAGAAGGATGCTCAGTTGTAGAGATGGAATGCTCGGCACTAGCCGCTTGCTGCAGAAAACGAGGGGCGCAGTTTGGACAGTTCCTCTTTACAGCAGACTCTTTGGCAAACGTTCACGAATATGACGAGAGGGACTTTGGCAAAGATTCACATGAAAAGGCACTGCTTCTTGGCCTGGAGATAGTAAAGAACTTTACCTAAGCCATTACCGGGCATCCACCCTCTCTGCGCTTCGTAAAATTTAAGCGTACAATTGTTGATGTGCACTACTTAGCTTTTCATCAGGGCATTTTTACGACTAGTGAGGCTCGTATGAAAGTTCAGCAGCTCATCAAAGACACGTGCGCGATAGCCGCGGAGGACATCGGCGCTGCAAAAGCGGATCAGATTGCACAGGCAGCTCAAACGCGATTTGAGGCGCTCTGTACAGAAAATGCATCCGATTCCAAAGA
>CAURGZ010000100.1:0-2739 GCA_963524285.1 uncultured Atopobium sp. | reverse complement strand
CTTGCAGGCGTTATTGCCATGCAGCCAAAGGTGCTTGTGCTCGATGAGCCTACCAGCGGACTTGATCCCTACTATTGCTCTAAGCTCAGAAAAATTATCAACGCCGTTCTTGAGGACGGCTGTACCGTCATTGAGCTCACACACTCGATGGAGGATGCGGCAGAAACTGACCAGATTATCGTGCTTCATGAGGGTGACCTGGTTTTCTCAGGCTCGTCGCGACAAACATTTACTCATTTCTCAGAGGCAGAATTCCAGGAACTTGGACTGGGCATTCCTCATGCACTTGCATGGGCTCAGCGCCTGTCACGTGCCACGGAAATCAATCTGGGAGAACCTTTGACTCTATCTGAGCTTGTAGATGCGCTGCTTGCAGCGCTGCCTACCAACTCTGGCGACGTGCGAGCCAGCGCCACACAGACTGATAACGCTGGACACGCCGACAACCTCTCACAAGGAGGTTACTATGGCGCTTAAGATTTCTGTGGGCCAGTACTATCACGGGAATTCACCCCTCCATAGGCTTAATCCCAACGTCAAATGTCTGGCTGCACTCCTTTTGATGCTTGCAACATTTTTTATCCGCAACGCACCACAGCTTGCACTGCTGGTAGTAGGCGTGCTTTGCCTGCTGGTACTCGCAAAAATCCCCGTCAAACAGGTACTTGTGTCAATCGTCCCACTTGCCTGGCTGCTCATCTTTCTCTCGCTCTTCAATCTGTTACTTACGCGAGAAGGATCTGTGCTGGTATCTTGGTCAATCTTTACCATCACCGATGTGGGAGCATGGAGTGCTTTCCTCTACCCCGTACGCATTTTAGCTGCAATTTTAATGGGCGCACTACTCCTGCTTACCACAACTCAAACGGATCTAGGCAATGCCTTTGAAGCAGCATGCTCGCCACTTTCTAAGATTGGTCTTCCTGGCAAAGAAATTGCCATGATCTTCTCACTTATGTTGCGTTTTATTCCAACGCTTGCGGGCGACGCTGTATCCATTTCCGAGGCTCAAACTGCTCGTGCAGGAGACGTTGCTTCAGGTTCGCTGCCTAAAAGACTCCGTGCTACCTTCTCCATTGTGGTGGCGCTTCTGGCCAGTTCGCTCAGGCACGCCAACAACCTTTCTAAGGCACTTGATGCTCGACACTATGTAGCAGGGGCTTCTCGCACGCGTTGGCATCAACCAACCTTTGGCGCTCGCGAGGCAATTGCCTTGGGAGTAACCGTTTGTTTTATCGCGCTTATCTTTGTGCTGGCGTAAAACTTTTAACTAAATAATTTGTATTTTTAACGCTCTGTTACAACCCGTTTTTCTTTTCTCGACAAGCACTAATTTGACCACCTAAGTAACGTACAATAAAGCCAGTAAAAGCGTTCAAGGCTTGCATTGAAAGGTGGCCCCATGGTCCTGCGCGTCTACGTCCAAAGAAAATCTGGTTTCGAGGGCGAGGCAAAAGCCCTGCTCAAAGAAGTGAAAGACCTTCTTGGTATTACCGAGTTACAACGCATTGACCTGCTTAACCGCTATGATGTTGAGGGAATTTCAGAGGAACTCTTTGAGTCCTGCATCCCCACCGTTTTCTCCGAGCCACAGTCCGATCTTGCCAGCCGTACCATGCCAGAGTTTTCTTCTGAAGGTGCGGCTGTTCATACGTTTGCTGTTGAGTTTTTGCCTGGCCAGTTTGACCAGCGCGCAGACTCTGCAGCTGAATGCGTGCAGCTCATCAGCCAGGGAGAGCGTCCACTTGTGCGCTCTGCTCGCCTTTACGTGCTAACCGGAAATCTCACAGAGGCAGACGTTGTCGCAATCAAGAACTACCTCATCAACCCCGTTGAGGCTCGCGAGGCTTCCCTTGAGCTGCCCGAGACTCTCAAGATTTCCATTCCAGAGCCTGCAGACGTAGAGGTTCTTGAGGGCTTTAACGCCCTTGACCAGGACGGCCTCAAGGAGTTCATTGCTTCTCACGGCCTTGCTATGGACCTGGCTGACCTCACCTTCTGCCAGCAGTACTTCACCGATGAGCAGCGCGATCCTACCATCACTGAGATTCGCGTCATTGACACCTACTGGTCAGACCACTGCCGCCATACTACCTTCAACACTGGAATTACCGGTGTGCAGATTGATGATGACCTGGTAAAGGCCGCGTTTGAGAAGTATCTCTCCATGCGCAAAGAGCTTGGGCGAGAAAATCGTGCGGTTTCTCTTTGGGATATGGCAACTATTGGTGCAAAGTACCTTCGCGAGAAGGGCGTCCTCACCAATCTTGATGAGTCAGAAGAAATCAACGCCTGTACCGTAAAGGTCAAGGTGGACGTTGACGGTACAGATGAAGACTGGCTCTTCCTCTTCAAGAACGAGACTCACAACCATCCAACCGAGATTGAGCCTTTTGGTGGCGCAGCTACCTGCATTGGTGGTGCAATCCGCGATCCCCTTTCTGGCCGCAGCTACGTCTACCAGGCAATGCGCGTCACCGGCGCCGCAGATCCAACCGTTCCTGTTTCTCAGACACTTCCTGGAAAGCTTCCTCAGCACACCATCGTTCGCACGGCAGCTGCAGGTTATTCCAGCTACGGTAACCAGATTGGCCTTGCTACCGGCCAGGTTTCTGAGCTCTATCACCCAGGCTACGTGGCAAAGCGCATGGAGATTGGTGCCGTTGTAGGCGCAACTCCTCAGAGCCACGTTCGTCGCGAGCGTCCAGAAGATGGCGATATCATCGTTCTTCTCGGCGG
>CAURGZ010000099.1:0-2761 GCA_963524285.1 uncultured Atopobium sp. | reverse complement strand
CCCTCAAGATCTTTCATGTAGTCATCAGTGTGGGCGATAAAATCGTCCACTCCAGGATTGGCGAGGCCGACGCTGTTCATCATGCCGCCGTTGAGCTCGCACATACGAGGAGCTGGGTTTCCTTCCCAAGGAACGCGAGCAACACCCTTCATGGTTATGGCACCGAGCAGGGAGACGTCGTAGAAGCCCTCAAACTGCCAGCCATAGCCAAAGGTACCCGCAGCAGTGTTGATAGGATTTTTCATCTGGATACCGCCCAGATTGACGGCCATTTTTACCTGATCTACCATGCGATCTCCTTTGCCTCAAAGACAGGTCCAACCATGCAAGCAGACGCATAGCCGCCCTTAGCAAGTGGGACATTGCAGGTATTGCATGCGCCAAAGGCGCAGCTCATCATACGCTCCATAGAAACCTGACAGGCAACGTTGTTGGCAATTGCAAGCTTGGCCACGCTTCTCATCATAGGCTCTGGACCGCAGGTATACACAGCGTCCCAAATGCCTTGACTTAGAGGTTCTTCCAAAGCTGCTGTTACAAAGCCCTTAGTACCCTTAGAACCGTCATCTGTTGTGACGTATACATTCTGTGCGCCTAGTGCGAGAAGATCTTCTTCTCCAAAGAGTTTCTCGGCAGTTTGTGCGCCAATGACCGCGTCAAACTCAACACCCAGCTCGGTAAGCTTACGAGCCGCTGCGATAATTGGTGTGATGCCCACACCGCCCGCTACCAGCACACTTCTCTTGCTTGAAGCGTTAAGGCGCCAGGGGCGGCCGCAAGGAGCAGTCATGTCACTGGCGTCACCAGGCTTCATCTGAGAAAGCCTGCGTGTACCCTCGCCTACCGTTGCGTAGATAAGCTCGAGCATATCGGTTGCTTTATCAGCAAGCGAGAAGGACAGCGGAATGCGAAGAATGTGGCGCTTATCGCCTGGAACATTAACGTTTACAAACTGACCAGGCGCTAGAGACTTACAAAGACCTGGTACCTTGAGCTGGGCTCTATACAGATTCTGGGCAACCTGGGTATTACTCAGAACCGTAAAGTCAAATACCTGTACATTTCCACGTAGTGGCATTACTTTTCCCCTCCAGGAACAACTACTTCATCAGCAAGAACACGCTTGCCGTCAACAAACACATCTGTTGCAACACCATAGAGCTCAGCGCCAATGAAGGCGGAGTTCTTGGACTTGCTCTCAAAATACTCTGTCGTAATCTGAACCTTCTTTTCTGGGTCAAAAAGGGTCAGGTCAGCCTTGTAACCTGCAGCAATCTTAACAGGCGCAAGACGCAGAATACGACGAGGATTAACGGCCATTGCGCGAACAAGACCAGTGTAAGAAAGCTTATTGGTGCGCACCATATTAGTGACCATCAAAGGCAGCGAGGTCTCAAGGCCAATGCAGCCAAAGTAAGAGATTTCCCACTCACAGTCCTTCTCGTGAGCTGCATGAGGTGCATGGTCGGTAACAATACAATCAACTGTCCCGTCTGCGACTGCAGCCTGAAGAGCGAGCGCATCCTCAGCAGTTCTGAGTGGTGGATTCATCTTCAGATTGGTGTTATACGTATCAGTGATGTCATCCTCAGACAAGAAGAGATGGTGAGGACAAACCTCTGCGGTAACAGGCAAGCCTTCCTTCTTAGCTGCACGTACCAGCTCTGCTCCCCTGCCCGTTGAAATGTGGCAAATGTGTAAAGGGCAACCGGTAAGGCGGCAAAGATCAATGTCTCTGGAGATTTCCAGTTCCTCGCCAAGTGCTGGCCAGCCAAACATGCCAAGTCGCGTGCTTGCACGACCCTCGTTAACAACGCCACCAGCACTGATGGACTCAATCTCACAGTGAGCAGCAACAACGCGGTCAAACTGGGAGACATACTCCATAACGGTGCGCATCATACCAGCGCTTTGAACGCCGTGACCGTCGTCAGAGAATGCGGATGCTCCCTCATCAACCATGTTACCAATCTCAGCAAGCTCCTGTCCCTTAGAACCCTTGGTCAAAGCACCCATAGGACGGACGTGAATGAGACCAACCTCATTGCCACGATCAATCTGAAAACGAACAGCAGGCCCGTTATCGGTAACAGGATTGGTGTTTGGCATAGTAGCAACATCAGTAAAGCCACCATGAACCGCAGCCCTAGAGCCCGTCTCAATGGTCTCTTTGTACTCAAAGCCAGGATCTCTAAAGTGAACGTGCATATCAACAAGGCCAGGGGTAAGCACCTTGCCCTTTGCATCAATAACAGTATCACCCTCTTGAGGTGCAACGGTTGCTGCTACTTCAGCAATAGTTTCTCCATCAATACGAACGTCCAGTACCGCGTCAAGATTAAGCTGCGGATCTACAACACGCGCGCCCTTAAGCAGAAATGCCATCAGAGTCTCCTCCCAGAAGCAAATACATTGCGGCCATGCGCGTCAAAACGCCTGCATTGACCTGGTCAAGAATACGAGAGCGAGCGCAATCGGCCACCTCGCTGTTAATTTCCATGCCACGGTTCATAGGACCTGGGTGGCAGATGATTGCCTCATGCTTCATCAGCTTGCTGCGGCGCTCGTCAAGGCCCCAAAGCCTGTTGTACTCACGGCGAGAAGGAATAGGAGCTCCTTCCATACGCTCCAGCTGCACGCGGAGCATGTACACGACGTCAACATCACCAATGACCTCATCAAAGTGTGAGGTCTGATAGCAGCCAAACCAGCTTGGATCGTCTACGTGGAATGTTGGAGGTCCAACTAGAACAACCTCTGC
>CAURGZ010000098.1:0-2789 GCA_963524285.1 uncultured Atopobium sp. | reverse complement strand
TTAAGAGCTCAAGCTCTGAGTTAACCTGCCTGCGATCTTCTGCGGAGAGACCCTGTGAGCCTCGTGGCTCATACGTATCAGCAGAAACACTATACGATGAAGGGTCATCATATGGTGGCGCCTCGTCATACGGTGGAACATCATCGTATGAGGGACCCTCGGCATAAGCTGGAGTTTTAGGAGCTGAGTTATACGAAGAGGTATGAGCATTCTTCTGAGGCTGTTTACGTGCCATCTTTGAAGTGCGTGAATCTGCAGCGTCGTCTTGAATAGGCGCGGCCTTAATTGTGCGCTTTGCTTCCTCGACATCAATATGAAGCAAATCGGACACACGAAGTGCATACTCACTCAGCAGCACCGATGTCTTGAGCGGTGCCAACAGAGACGCTAAAGCCTCAAGCGCTTTGACTCGACCGCCGGGTACAGATAAGTCAAACTGAGCTGTTGTGGCATCAAAGACAAAGTCCATAAGCGGGCGAGCGGAGTCTAAGATAGGACGTAGCTTATCTGCACCTGATTCGGCGAGAAACTCCATGGGGTCCTGGTTATTTGGCAAAACAACACAAAGAAACGCAGCGGTTGTTTTATCGATAAATTTAATGGCACGAGCAGCAGCGTGTTGACCTGCAGCATCACCGTCAAACATGCAAATAATTTTACGAGCACGCTGGCGATCGATGAGTTTGACGTGCTCAGACGTAAATGCAGTGCCTAAAGCTGCCACAGTGTTGGTAAAACCAGCCTCATGCATAGCAATAACATCAGTGTAGCCCTCGCAAATAATGGCTTCGGACTGGGCAGCAATAGTCTCTTTTGCAACATCGTAGGCAAAGAGGTGCTTACCTTTATTAAAGACAGAAGTGTCCCTGGTATTAAGGTACTTAGGAGCGTTTTCTACCTTTTTAGTAATTCGTCCACCAAAAGCAATGGTTCTTCCCTGCTCATCATGAATAGGAAACATCACTCGATCATAGAACCAGTCGCTGATGCGACCGTTACGCTCGACAGCAAGGTTTGCAGCAATCATCTCTTGCGTGGTATAGCCACATTTACGCAGGTGCGCTACAAGCGCGCCTCTGCCAGGTGCATATCCCAGCTTCCAGCGCTTACAGACAGCCGCTCCAAAACCGCGACCAGAGAGATATGCACGCGCCGCCTCAGGACCTTCTCCCCTTCCGCGCATAAGCATGGAGTGGAAGTAATTCTCGGCCTCGGTAAGGCACTCAATTAAGCGATTCTTGCGGGGACCCTTAGAAACATGAGCCTCTTCTGAAAGGGTAATTCCGGCTTTATCGGCAAGATATCTGATAGCGTCAGGAAAATCTAGATTTTCTCGCTTCATGACATAGCTAAAGACGTCTCCACCTTCGGAGCAAGCGCCAAAGCAGTGCCAGAGACCCGTAGAAGGATTTATCTTGAATGAAGGGCTTTTTTCTTGGTGGAAAGGACAGCATCCCCAATAGTCCTGACCTCGGGGTTTTAGCTCAACTGTCTCGGAAACAAGCGTGACAAAATCTGTGGCTTGTCTTACGCGCTCTTTATCTTCGTCAGTTATCATCTTCCACCTCCCCGCTTCCTAAGTTATATGAAGTCGTACCCAGATTCTGGGCTACCCAATCTATATTTCCACGAACGGCACACTTGAGCTCTTCAAGCGAATCAAATTTTTTAGATTCCCTCAGTCTCTTCACAAATACCGTCTGAACCTCAGAATCATATAAGTTACCGCTAAAACCTAGGAGGTTAGCTTCAAGTAAAGGTCCTGTTTGAGACTCAAATGACGGAGCTTTTCCCACATTAACCGCAGCGGGCCATGCTGTTGCGCCGTGAACCATATAGCACGCATACACGCCATCTTGAGGAATGCAATCACGCAGGTCAAGCGAAACATTTGCAGTTGGAAAACCAAAACCAGTACCCTGGCCTCGACCGTGTTTGACTACGCCACTCACAAAGTGCCAGCGGCCCAACAGGCTTGCTGCTTCCTCAACTTTACCCTGCTCAAGCAAGTCCCTAATGCGAGTTGCAGAAATTTTCTGTCCACCTGAGCAAAAGAGCTCATGGGCGTGAACTTCAAAGCCATGCTTATGCCCAAGCGAGGTGAGCAGTGCGCTTCCTTCAGCTCCTTGTGCGCCCAGGCCAAAGTCAGAACCCACATGAACGGACACAGCCGAAACACTTGGAAGCAGCTTGTCCTCAACGTATTGCGTAGCGCTCAATGCCGCAAACTCGCAGGTAAAGTGGTGCACCAAGATGCCATCCACTCCCCATGCAGCAAGTGCACGAAGTCTATCTTCTCCCGAGAGCAACCGACGAGGAGATCCATCAAACAGCACCTCAACAGGATCTGGTAAAAACGTCACAGCAACAAGTGGTACATTGCGAGCTTCTGCGTCCTTTTTTGCGCTGGCGAGAAGCCCTTGGTGGCCCTCATGAAGTCCGTCAAAGACACCAAGCACGCACACGCAAGGTTGCTTGTAGCAGTCAGAACGTAATGTATAGAAGTCGGCATCACCAAGCTCACGTTGAGCCAGCAACTCACTTCCATACAAAATGGAATCTGTTATGCGTTCTACCTTGTTCAACGTGCATCCTTACTTACACAAAATGCCTTGAGAGAAGTTTGTCTGGCAGACAAGACAGGAACCCTGCCTTGACCAAATTCCTACGAGAGCTTTATTCCACACAAGGCTGACCAGCGAGTTATGAGCAATCTCAGAGAGATCTTCTGGAATACCAAAACGTTTTCCAACCTCAACACACTTGTATTCTGCTGCAGTCAACCTGTG
>CAURGZ010000097.1:0-2827 GCA_963524285.1 uncultured Atopobium sp. | reverse complement strand
ACTAAGAGATTGTTTCTTATTCCATGGCATGCATCTGATGCCAATGAGCTCTATGAATTGGCAAAAGATCCAGAAATTGGTCCACTTTGTGGATGGGAAGCTCACAAAACTTTAGAAGATTCCAAGCAGGTTCTTGCAAACGTGCTGTCCGATAAGTCCTGTTATGCCGTAAAAGACATGAGGACCGGTCATCTAATTGGTTCAATGTCGTTGGATTTTGAAGAAATTCCTGATCCAAAGGATTCCTCAAAGCAGCTGCATCAGGCAGAAATTGGCTATTGGATTGGTCGTCCTTATTGGAGGCAAGGGTTTGCATCTGAGGGTGCTCAAGCTCTTACCGCATATGCATTTGAAGAGCATGGTGTTGACCAGGTAATTATTAGATATCTTGAGTGCAATAAAAAGTCTGCTTCAGTGGCTCGTAAGTGTGGCTTCACGGAGATGGGCATTATTACAGACTTTAATAAGTACACAGGCAAAGAAGAGCAGTTTGGTATATCAATGCTCACAAAAGCGGACTGGGAACGTGTTCAAAAATAGCAGTTGTTCTCGCTATTTTGTGTGTTGTTTTTAAATGTTGCATAAGGCAAACTCGTATATGCAACGACAAAACTACATATAAAGTAAGTAAAACAGTTAGTGGATTAAAGATTCTGCTTGTAAGAAGAGCGAGAGAAGTTTTATATGATGATCAACAAACGCCTCATTGCCCTCATTGAGGAGAGTAAAAAATATATTGGCTTGACCGTGCTCTACCAGTGGATTGCGCTGCTTGCCAATATTGTATTTATGTATTCTCTGGCAAGAATGATAGAAGCTTTGTTCATGGATTATTTTGTCCTCGACGAGCAGTTGGTGTTTATTGCACTCTGTCTTATTGCTATTGTGATTAGGTATTTCTGCAAACTTGCTCAGCACAAGACAAGCTTTTACGCAGCAAAAAGGGTTAAAAAGACCCTTCGCGAGAAAATCTATCAGAAGCTTTTAGAGTTTGGTCCCTCGTATAAAAATTCATATGCGACCAGTGAGATTGTTCAGCTGGCAGTTGAAGGCGTCGATCAACTTGAGACATATTTTGCGCAGTATCTACCACAGTTCTTCTATGCAGTTTTGGCGCCACTGACACTTTTTCTTGTTTTGCTCCTTATTAGTCCGGTAGTTGGCATTGTTTTGCTGGTATTTGTGCCGCTCATTCCAATGACCATCGTTCTTATCCAGAAGTTTGCAAAGAAGCTTTTGTCCAAGTATTGGGGCCAGTATACGCAGCTTGGCGATACGTTTTTGGAGAACCTGCAGGGTCTGACCACAGCAAAGATTTACAAGGCTGATGGTTTTAAACACAAGCAGATGAACGAGGAAGCCGAGCACTTTAGACGTATTACCATGAAGGTTCTAACCATGCAGCTCAACTCCATCACCGTGATGGACGTGGTTGCATTTGGCGGAAGCGCGCTTGGTACAATTCTTGCAATTCAGCAGGTAAATGACCAGCTCCTCGTTATGTGGGAAGGCGTCTTTGTTATTTTGATTTCGGCTGAGTTCTTCCTGCCTATGCGTCTTTTGGGCAGTTATTTCCACATTGCCATGAACGGTATGGCAGCGTCGGACAAGATCTTTGACCTGCTTGATATGCCTGTTCGAGAGCAGGGTACCAAGACCGTTCCAGAGTCCAGCGATTTGACGCTGCGCAATGTCTCCTTCTCTTACGACGGTGAGAAACCCGTCTTGGTGAATGTTTCTTTTGGAATGCGCGCTAACTCTTTGAATGCCCTGGTAGGAGAGTCAGGCTGCGGAAAATCAACAATTGCAGCACTTCTGACCGGAAAACTCCGCTCGTATTCTGGCGATGTTCTGTTTGGAAATACCAGTTTGTCAGACATTTCTGACCAGAATTTGCTTCAAAACGTTACGTATATTGGTCATCAAGCACATCTCTTTATGGGAAGCGTTCGCTCTAACCTTGCCATGGGTAATCCAGAGGCAACTGAAGAACAGCTCTGGCACGCCCTTGAACAGGTCAATCTTGCTGAGTTCATAAAGTCTTTGGGTGGACTTGACGCGCCAGTTGCCGAGAAGGGCTCCAACTTGTCTGGTGGTCAGCGTCAGAGATTAGCACTGGCCAGAGCCCTGCTTCACAATAGCCAGATGTACATCTTTGATGAAGCTACTTCAAATATTGATGTTGAGAGTGAAGACGTTATTATGCAGCAGGTTCACCAGCTTGCTCAGACAAAGATGGTGCTGGTAATTTCTCACCGCTTAGTAAACGTTAAAAATGCTGATCAGATTATTGTTATGCAGCATGGTCGCGTTGTTGGAAGTGGAACGCACCAAGAGTTGCTTGCAACAAATGACGAGTACAAACGAATGACGCAGGCCCAGACTGAGCTTGAGAATTATGTGAAAGGAGTTGAGGCGTAATGAAAACAGAAGTTAAGAACAGCGCCACAACTGCACGTACTTCTCGCCGTAGTGCGCTCACTATTATGCTGAGACTGGTGGGGCTGGTTCGTCCGCTGGCTGGCTTTATGATACTTGCAATTTTGATGGGAGTCTTGGGTAACCTTGCCGCCACGTTCATCAGCATTTTTGGAGCATATGCGCTGCTCAGTGCTATGGGCTTTGCTTCATCTTCTCCTATGGCGCTGCTTTTTGGTGGCATGCTTTTGTTTGCTCTGGTCCGCGGTCTGCTGCGTTATGCCGAGCAGGAATGCAACCACTTTATTGCGTTTAAACTGCTTGCGCTTATTAGAGACCGTGTGTTCACGGCGCTCAGAAAGCTTGCCCCTGCAAAGCTTGAGGTCAAAAATAAGGGCAACCTGATGAG
>CAURGZ010000096.1:0-2829 GCA_963524285.1 uncultured Atopobium sp. | reverse complement strand
GGTGTGTTTTGAACTGCCTCCTATTTCTCGTGTCCAAGAAATGGGAGGCAGTTCAATTTCTGTGCGGGAGATTTTCTTGTACGGGAAATCATTAGCAAGATGTTCTTGCAGGCAGCTACACGCGTTGCAAAATAACATACCAATTCAGATTATTGTCTTTACCATCTGCACTAAATTGCGCACAAACGTGCACGTCAGAGCCGAGGCTTCCAAGAAGCTCATCAAGCTCCTCTTGCGAGAAATGATGACAATAACGCCAGGTATTGGCCTTATCTTGCCAGCCAATCAGATAGTCATTCTGCTCAAGATCTGATGCATCTATACCCAGCGCACGCAGCCCTTGAGCAGTGGTTTCTTGAGCTTTAGCAGCAAGTTTTTGGCTGTTCATAAACTGCCAGAAAGAAACGCACACAAATCCGCCAGGTTTTGTTTTCTCTAACAGAGTGCGCAGAAGCTGGATTCTCTTTTGGGCTCCAGGTACATGATGCAAAAAGCCAAACGCAACCACCAAATCACAGGCCGGAACAGTCAAACGCGAAGAAAGCGTGTTATCAAGCAGACTCTTTATCACATCTAATTCAATAAATACCAGCTCAGAGATATGAGTGTCTGCCTCACCACTCTCTACCAGTGGCTTACAATTATCTACAGCAAAATACTTTACAGGGACAATCCCTGCCTCATCGCGTAAAAAGCGAGCAAAGCGCAGGTTGCCGCAACCCACATCAAGTACAGAGGGTTTCTCGCCAGCTAAAAGCTGAGGCATGGCATCTAGGCACTGCTGCCATCCCTGCCAAGGCATCTGTCGTGTGGCCGAGAAACTCTGCGTCTGCTGAGAGTAAAACTCAGAGGTTACGTAGCTCAGCTGCTTAGCGGTAGATGCACTGATAGATTGTGTATGTGATATGTGCAAAGAAGTGTCCATACAGAGATTTTACGTCATCGCCTTGCTCCCAAAGGTCAGAAGCTCACCTTATTGCCTATACTGTTTATATGGATGAACTCATTTTGGACATATTGAAGCAGCTCAGAGATGGCTCACAAGGTGCTCTTGATACGCATCAGCTTGAGATGCTCATTAACTCGCACAACAGCGGAATTGACTCTAGCGCTCACAGTACAGAGCGCGAGAAACTCATTCCTAAACGAGCAATTCTCCCCTATTTTTTGCAGGTCAAGCAGAACAATGATGAGCTGTGGCAATCGTGGAATGTGACCTCTGAGCTGGAAGAAAGGTTTATCCGCTCTGTACGTATGAAGCCTCGTCGCACCGCTTCTGGCGTGGCTACCATTACCGTGATTACCAGGCCGCATACCTGTTCGAGCAATTGCATTTATTGCCCGTGTGATCTGCGTATGCCTAAGAGCTATCTTGCTAACGAGCCTGCCTGTCAGCGCGCTGAACTAACGTTTTTTGATCCATACGTGCAGGTTGCAGCTCGTCTTCAAGCGCTCCATCAAATGGGCCACTCAACCGACAAAGTTGAGCTTATTGTGCTCGGTGGCACCTGGAGCGATTATCCAGAGAGCTACCAATACTGGTTTATCAAAGAGCTCTTCCGCGCACTCAACGAGTGGCCCAACTCTCCTAGTCACATCCAGGAGCGCCTGAATTGGTACACCTCGTTTGGCTTGCAGAACTCTGAAGAAGCACTTTCTTCTTTTGTTGCTGAACAGCAGGCGGCGGTCTTTGATGATACTGCCACGTATAACCAGGCTTTTCATAAGCTCTACGACACCAGCCAGCCTCACCAAAACGCGTGGTCTCAGATGCAAAGTACCTATGATGAGCTGGTGGAGCAACAGCACGTTAATGAAACAGCTGCTGCCCGTGTGGTTGGTCTTGTTATTGAGACTAGGCCCGATACCATCACGCCAGAAAATCTACGCATGTTTAGGCAGCTTGGGTGCACCAAAATTCAAATTGGCATTCAGAGCACGCGCCAAAAAATCCTTGACGCAAATCAGCGTCAGATGAGCGTTGCACAGATCAAACGAGCTTTCTCGCTTATTCGCTTATACGGATTTAAAATCCACTCTCACCTGATGGTTAACCTGTTGGGCGCAACACCTGAGGCGGACAAACAGGACTTTAAAACGTTTGTCACGGATCCAGGATTTCTCCCTGATGAGATTAAGCTCTACCCCTGTGCACTGGTATCTGGAACGCAATTGGTCCAGAAATACCGTGAGGGTGCATGGCAGCCATACGCCAAAGATGAGCTGGTAGACGTGCTTGTTCAAGACGTGCTTGCAACGCCTCCATACGTGCGTATTTCTCGTATGATCAGAGACATTAGTGCCACCGATATTCTGGTGGGAAACAAACATACCAACCTCCGCCAGATGGTGGAGCAAGAGCTTGCTGCTGAAGACGTCGCAAGCCACGTACAGGAAATTCGCTTCAGAGAGATTAACCAGCAGCAGGTACGCGCCGCGGAACTTACGCTGCAAGACTTTGCTTACACCACCGCAGTCAGCGACGAGCACTTCCTGCAGTGGGTAACTGCTGACAATAAAATCGCAGGTTTCTGTAGGCTTTCACTTCCCCACTGGGACAAACTGACCGCTGGCGCATGTGATGTTACCGCCAATGAGCTGCTGGTACAGCCAGGTCAGGCCATGATCAGAGAACTCCACGTGTACGGACAGGCGCTTTCGCTGGGCTCAGAAGGAATGTCTGCTCAGCACCAAGGCTTGGGTCAAAAGCTTCTTGCCAAAGCCTCCTCTATTGCAGCAGATGCGGGTTATACCAGCCTTAACGTCATCAGCTCAATTGGAACGCGCGCCTACTATCGCGCACAGGGCTTTACCGATGCAGGTCTCTAC
>CAURGZ010000095.1:0-3022 GCA_963524285.1 uncultured Atopobium sp. | reverse complement strand
CACGCAGGCTTGAGAGGAGCGCCTCACATGAGTAACACCGTTTTAGCAGTTAAGAACCTCACTAAGGTATATCCCTCAAGCCAGAAACCCGTGCTTGATAAGATCTCGCTCTCCATCAATAAAGGCGAGGTAGTCGTGGTGTTGGGACCTTCCGGTTGCGGTAAGTCTACGCTGCTTCGCGCCATTGTTGGCTTGGAAGATATCCAAGGGGGAGAAGTGCTTCTCCACGATCAGGTTATTTCTGGTCAGAAGAGGGAAAGCGCCGCAGCAGGCATTGGTATGGTTTTTCAGAGCTATGACTTGTTCCCCAACATGACGGTTTTGAAAAACGTAACCCTGGCTCCTCTGGTAGTGCAGAAGCGCTCAGAGGATGAGGTTTTGGCACAGGCAGAAGAACTGCTGCGTCGTGTGGGACTGTGGGAGAAGAAAGACTCCTATCCATCAGCTCTTTCCGGTGGTCAAAAGCAGCGCGTGGCAATTGTTCGTGCGCTTATGACTAACCCTGAAGTGCTTTTGTTGGACGAGATTACCGCAGCGCTTGACCCTGAGATGGTTCATGAGGTTTTGCAGGTAGTTATGGAGCTAGCAGAGCAGGGAATGACCATGCTGGTGGTAACTCACGAGATGCGTTTTGCTCAAGCAGTTGCTGATCGAGTCATCTTGATTGATCAGGGACACATCGTAGAAGAGTCGTCCGATGCACAAGAGTTTTTCTCGGCACCTAAAACAGAGAGGGCACAAGAGTTTTTGCGTACCTTTGAATTTGAACGTGCACATAAGTAAACAACGTGTTTTTGCACGTAGATGATGTAGTAATTGATACAACTTGTTAGGATTTGAAATGAACTTCTTTGAAAATACTTCCGCTTCTCTTTCTCGCCGTGCTTTCCTTGGTGCAAGCGCACTTTCTGCTGCAGCTCTTCTGGCAGCTTGCAAGAAAAAGGATTCTGACGGAGCTCAGGGTGGATCTTCTGATACAGACTCAAAGTTTAGAACCCTTGATGACATCAAGAAGGCAGGCACGGTAAATATTGGTGTCTTCAGCGATAAAGCTCCTTTTGGTTACGTTGATGCAAACGGTAATTACGCTGGTTACGACATTGTTTTTGCTGAGCGACTTGCAAAGGATATGGGTGTTAAGATCAACTACATTTCCACTGATGGACAAAATCGCATACCTTTCTTACAGTCCAATAAGGCAGACATCATGTTGGCAAACTTTACGGTAACCGATGACCGTAAAGAGAAGGTTGATTTCTCTCTGCCATATATGAAGATTAAGCTGGGCGTTGTTTCTCCATCCTCTGCACCAATTACAGACGTTTCGCAGCTTGATGGCAAGAAACTTATTGTTTCTAAGGGAACCACAGCCGAGGTTTGGTTTGCTAAGAACGCGCCTAAGGTTGAGCTGGTCAAATTTGATAGCTATGCTGATGCGTATAACGCACTGCTTGACGGCCGCGGCGATGCTTTCTCAACCGATAATACCGAGGTACTTGCATGGATTAAGTCTAACCCTGGCTTTGTTGTTGGCATTGATGACCTGGGCGACTCCGATACTATTGCTGCGGCAGTTCACAAGGGCAACTCTTCTCTGTTGGAGTTTATCAACAACGAGATTACCGGCCCTCTTGCAGAGGAGAACTTCTTCCACAAGGCTTATGAAGAGACGCTTGCTCCAATTTATGGTGACGAGGTAGATCCAAATACCATGGTTGTCGAGGGCGGCAAAATCTAAGTTTTGGGCTTAGTCCGTCTTTACAGCTCAATTACACCCATTTCACGAGAAGACCTTGCAGTTTGTAAGGTCTTCTCGCGTTTGTAGCTAAATTGTTAATTTGCGCAGCGCTTTTCAAAAATGTTTCTTTGTGCTGATAAAGTAGGTCAACTATTTTTTGACCACCAGGGCAAAGGAGCTGATAATGGCAGCTGAACAGCAAAAGACAACTCGTAAGATTGGCGTCCCCAGGTTCCCTGGCGATATTATGCTGTATCCGCTTTCGGTAGGTCTACTTCTTCACTCATTTGTTCCTCAGGTTCTAGAAATTGGTAGCTTCACCACTGCTGTTGCTAAGGGAGCTCCTGCAATTGTTGGCATTGTTTTGTTGTTTGTTGGTGCTTCTATTGATCTTAAGACGGTTCCCAAGGTTTTGAAGACTGGCCTGACCATTCTTATTCCTAAGCTTGCTATTGCAATTGCCTTTGGTCTGTTTGTTGCTAAATTCATGAACGATAATTTCTTTGGTCTTAATGCACTTTCCATCATTGGGGGCATTACCTTCTGCAATGTTGCTTTGTACATTGGTATTACTGCTGAGTACGGAACTCCTGATGAACAGGGAGCGGCTGCAGTTTTGTCCCTTGTTGCTGGTCCTGCAGTTACTATGATTGCTCTTGGTGCAGCAGGCGTTGCAGCAATTTCTCCTACCGCACTTGCGGGTACCCTTCTTCCTCTAGTCCTTGGTGTTGTTCTTGGTAATCTCAGCCCTTTTATCAGGGGGCTTTTGGTTCCTGGTATTAACCCCTGTATTGCTGTTGTTGGCTTTGCTCTTGGTTGCGGCATGAGTGTTGAGAATCTTATTACTGGTGGTCCATCAGGCATTCTCTTAGCAGTACTTTGCATCATCACGGGTATTCTTACCATGCTTGTTGAGCGTCTTCTTGGCGGCTCTGGTAAGGCAAGTCTTGCTAGTGCAACTATTGCAGGTACCGCAACAACCACTCCTGCTGCAGTTGCTTCTGTTGATCCAACGTATACGGCTCAGGTTGTTGCAAACGCAAATGCTCAGCTTGCTGCCGCGGTAGTTATTACTGCACTGGTAGCTCCAGCATTTACGGGTTGGCTTGATAAGAAGCTTGCAAAGAAAAATGATGCCGGTGAGGTATAGGCTTCAGAAGAAGTAGCTGCTACTGAGTAATTACGTAGGCTACATAAAATGAATAAAACCCTCTTCTGTGCAGGCAGTTCATATGCGGGTGATTATGATTCTGCAGCGTGTTAGCGTCGTCTTTTAGGCTTGGC
>CAURGZ010000094.1:0-3091 GCA_963524285.1 uncultured Atopobium sp. | reverse complement strand
CTTATCTGGACAAATCTTTCTAGCGGAAAAGAGAATTCCTCGTCTGAGCACTCCTTTACCTTCAAAGACGAGGTAATAAGAGGAAATCTTAAAGTTAAGAAAATCGGGCATACTTCTCTAAGTTCACCTGATGGTTATTCTGAAGTAGATGAAATGCCAAGTCTGAAGGGCGCCAAAATTGAGCTCACTAATAGCTCTGCTCAACCCATCTTCTACCAGGGAAAATGGATTGCTCCTCACGAAGTTGTCACCACAGTAGATACAAACGAGCTTGGAGAGGCTGCCGTCGAAGGTCTTCCCTTTGGCTCCTATTCACTTAAAGAGGTTACGGCTCCAGCAGGATTCTCTCTCAACAAAGAATGGAACCCAACGGTTACTCTTACTTCTGAAGAGACCGTAGAAGCACCCAAGCTCATTGATGAAAGAATTTCTTTACAAACAATGCTTGTAGATGCTGCAGGATCAAAAAATCCTGAATATGCCGAGAAACTCAATCTTGTTGATCACATTAAATACGAGGGTCTTACCCCAGGAGAAGAGTACGAAATTACCGGAGAGCTCTATGAAACAAAACAGCTCCAAGAAGGTACAGCGGAACCCATCGCTCGAGGAACTGTCCGCTTCAAAGCTCCTACCTCATCGGGAGAAGCTGCGGTTCCTTTTTCTGTAAGGACTGCCTCACTGGAGGGCAAAGAAGTTACCGCCTACGAAACCATCTCAAAAGATGGTGAGAAAGTTGCTTCGCACACCGATAGTCACTCTAAAGCACAAACTATTCGTGTGACGCCTAGGCCCCATCTTCCGGGCACGGCAGACAATGCCTACGCAGTTCCCCTTTTACTCGCCTTGGCAGGATCAGTACTTATTGGATGTGTCCACTTATTTGCAGCAAAAATAAGACGCTCCTTTTAGTTGAGCAACCTTGCCTTAACGCTAAAAAAGAAAGGGCAGAAATCTCTGCCCTTTCTTAAAAACTTACTCTAGCTAGTGACTTGTTCGTTTATGAGCGTCTAATAAGCTCAGTAACAAGAGCTGCAGCATCAGCACACTGACCAGCGTTAACGTTCTCGCGAACATCGGCAGCGGTACGGCTGAGTGCAGGCAGTCCATCCTCGTTTAATCCCATTAAGGTAACGGAACGAACTGAATTCTGCATTGCAGGAGTTGCGTCAGTTGTGCCCCAGTCAAATGCACTCTGCTCAACATCAATATGAAGATCAGTTGCAATAGTAGAAAGGAGTCGAGTCATTCTACGGTCAGCGCGGCGAACGTTACCAATTCCCTCATTCTTAAGGATGGAGAGTGAACCAGCACCAACGCAGTCAAGGTTAATCAGGAAAGCACCACGAATATCAGTTCTATGCTTTGCGAGGAACTCCCTCATGCCTGCGTGATCAAAGTCAGATGCTCCAAGCGCAACAAACCAAATGTCATGTGCAATGAGTTCGTCATCAGAGAGAGACAGAACGGCATTACGAAGATCATCCTCAGAAATAGCGGCTGCATCTTCAGAGTCGGTCTCTTCACGATTCTCAGCAGATGGAGCTGCTCCACCCTTCCAATCATCTGATGGTCCGTCGTTACGACCAAAGAGTCTAAAGGAGCGACGCTTTGCCTCAGGAGTCTTTGCGTCCTGTGCCTCTGTGAGACCCTCATCAGCCGAAATAGTGTCGAATGGGCTCTCTTCGTCTTCTGCCTCTGGAGAAGGTGCAGATGTTGGAGCTGGAACATAGTGAGGAGCTGGCTCGGAAGATGGAGCCAGTGGATCAACGGCATCGCCAGAAGGATCAGGAAGATCAAAGAGGGACGCACGACGAGCAAAATCGTTCTTAGTATGGAGCTCATGTGTTGCTTCAGGCTGTACCTGCATTGCATCTGCATCAGCGGACTCGTGAACCTGCTTCATAGTTGCATTGAGCTCATCGTCAACAGAATCATACGCAACGGTGTTGTCAGCAGAGGCATCCTCAGTCTGCTCTTCTTCTGTTGTTGCATTTACAGCTTCTGCAACATCCTCGAGAGATGCAGTCTGGCTTGCACCAGTAGTGTCATAAGCAACGTAGCTTACTTCGCAATCCTCAGGAAGAATGCCCAGTGAATTAAGAACTTCCTCGCCGTGGCGGACGCCTTCCACCTCATCAGGCTCTGGGATAAGTGCAGCTGCATCTCCTGCAAAATGATGAACAACCTCGGGTCGATGACCAGTAGGACGGACATTCTCGAGAATACCAAGAAGCGCTGCAACTGAAGACTTGTTGTTGTTTGCGCCAATAGTGCATGGTGCAAAACGCTCTGCAATAGTTGCGACAGAAAGAGCAACAAGTGGAAGAGCTGCAAGAATACCAACAATCCAGAAAAGGACACGAACTGGATCAGGAAGGAAACGAAGAATCTGAACAAACGTAGCAACAAACACGGCAACTACACACCAACGCGCATACCTCTGTACAAGTGGTACATACTTTGCTACAGGAGACTCAACAAGGAAGTTTGTATGTGGGGAGTCATAGTGAGCAACGATGACGATTGGACGGTTACCCTTTGCGACAAGCTCACCAGTGGCCTCGTGCTTAGCAACAACGTTCTGGCTTCTGATGGAAGATCCAAATGAACCAAGAATGTCATTACCAAAGTACTTGAGGCAAGTAAGTGCGCCAAAGCCAGCAACAAGCAAAACACCAAAAGCAATGAGTGCTGCATTACCAGTGCCTGCAAAAATAACACCAATGAAGAGGAGGATTAGATAAATTGAATAACCAAGACTCTTAATAGACTTAGCATCAAATTCTTCAATGGTTGCCTCAAGCCCGTGAAGTTTCATTTCTTCAGCAATGGTTTGAGCAGCCTGAAGCTCCTCTTGGCTACCGGCAGGAGCAATATCAATCTGCTCGTCTAAATAGTCAACATAGTCATGTGTAATGGCCATACTACGTCCTTCGTTGGCATGTCTTCTGACAGGTTTCATACATACGTCATTAGTATACGTCTTATATCGAAATATAGCGGTTAAAGTGTATTTTTACGTCCAAATTTAGAAATTCTGCACTAAATATCAAAAACTTTCGTATATGTTTAGAGAGATTTGAGTTCA
>CAURGZ010000093.1:0-3104 GCA_963524285.1 uncultured Atopobium sp. | reverse complement strand
AAGGAAGTTTCTAACGATAAGAGCTTCAGTCTTACAGGCGCTATTGACGCTACTTCCGTCATTAATCAGATGAGCGCTTTTGAGAATGGCATTGCTGGCGGCCTCGACGACCTAACCAAGATTACGCTTTCTGGCACAACTTCTACCTTTACTGCAAAGCTCACGCTTCCTGCTGGCGTTGTTGTCCCAGCTAATCCAACAGTAACCACCTCTGGCCTTGGTGATCTCTTTGAGGTTACAAACGTTTCCGTGAACGGTCAGGAAGTTACCGTTACCCTGAAGCTCAAGGGCACTTACACCAACTACAAGCAGCTCAAAGACGCTGTCGAGACAGTTGGCAAAGACGATGCAGCTACCGCAGAAATTGCAAGACCTCTTACCGTAACTGTTGATGGTCTCACACTTGACCCAACTCAGGTAACCAATGGTCAGGAGCTCACCGCTACAGGTACTCTTACTGGCTCCTTTGAGTCTTTTGCAAAGAACACCGTCACCAACGTCACCAAGAAGTTCGAACTTTCTTGGAACGGCGTTCAGATAGCTGCAAGCAGAGACCCTCGTGGTACCGGCATTCAGCAGACTTTGATTGTGAACAACCCAATTGAAATGAACCTTCCTGCAGATATGCTTGCTGACGAGAATACCGAGCATGACCAGGTCATCACTATGAAGGCAGGTTCTACCTTTAACCTCACTGGTTCCATTCTTGCTTCCTCTATCCAAGAGCAGATGAACAACATTGAGCGCGCCTACCCTAATACCAACCATGACACTATTACGCTGAGCAACCTCAAGTTCAAGTTCACAGCAACTCTGACCGTTCCTGAGGGAATGACACTTCCAAGCAACCTTGATGCCAACACTATCCAGGCTTCCAACTTTGGTAGTGGCTTTAAGGTCAGCGATGTTCAGGTCAACGGTCGTACGGTTACCGTCACCTTTGAGCTCAGCGATCCTTCCTCCATTAGGACGTACTCTGACCTTGAGCGCATTGTTGATGAGGCAAGTGCCAACGATGGCTGGATGAAGCTCACCATTCCTGGCGTCACCATTGACTCCAATGTTGCTGCAGGCACCCAGCTCACCGCTGTCGGTACCGTTACCGGCTCCTTCAGCGCTATTGCTGATTCCGCAGCTGGCAACCGCAAGGTCTTCTCGTTCACCTGGAATGGTGTCCAGTGGCCAGATGGTAAGGACGCTGTTGCAACTGATAACGACACAATTCAGCTAACCATTACTGTTGCAGAGGATGAGACTCCAGAGACTCCTTCTACTCCAACTAAGCCATCTAAGAAAAAGAAGCAGAAGACTCCATACACCGGAGATGCTTCTGCTGCAGCACCTCTTGCTGCACTTCTCGCTGGTATGACCGCTGTAATGACTTCACTTGGCATTACTAAGCGTCGTAAGAATAAGTAAGAAAGAAAGTGATTGGTTCTGTATCGCTCTAGTTAGGATGTGCTATGAAAAGTAAGGCAAGGATTGTAGCGGGATTGCTTTTAGCTGCCGTTGCATTCGTCGCAGCATTGCTGCCCAACCTTAGCGTGGCTTACGCAGAAGACACCACAGGTCTTCAAATCAATGCTCTGAGCATTGAAGATGCGTCGACCCACGCCCAAGTTGCTGACCTTCTTGCAGGTCAAACCCCTGCGCTTAAGGCGGGAGTCACCTACGCCTTGAATGTTGGCTACACAATCCCTGCATCGTTGCAGTTCTCCCCAACGTACCTCAACGTGAGGTTTGGAGATGGACTCTATGTCACAGGCCTTCCAGGTGCAACGTTTACCGTTGGTGGCATCTCAAACACCAGCTTCTCTAACCTGGTTACCACACCTACGGGAACGGGAACCCTTCCTTACGGCTATCCTGGCGCAAGTTCCGAGAAGAACCGCAGTGGTGATTTGGTCTACATGACCAAAAACGGCTTGACCCAGGTTTCTTCCGTAAGAGAAATTCAGTTCAAGCTTGACGATGCTGTTGAGAACCAGAGCGCAAGCCAGGTTATCGCAAATGCAATTCGTGTTAGCTTGAGCACCGCTGCAACACAAAACATTGATCCACATACCTCATCTGTTACTGCAGCTGACGCCATGACCTACGGCTTTTGGGCTGATCAGTCTACCGAAGTTCTCTCTAAGGGTGGTACCACCTCTACCCTGCAGGTTTCTACCACAGGCTCTAAGGTACTCACCGAGGCAAACAGCAAGACTACAGTTCAGGTTGTCTATCCAAGTGATATGGAGCTTGTTGGTGTCAACGAGACCAGCCTCTACAACACCGCAGGAACCATTGTTTCTACCACCGATGATGGCACTAACAAGACCGCAACAGTTGAGTGGAACGAGCCAGGCTCTTACGCAGGTACCCCAACCTTTAAGCCACAGATTAAGGTTCCTGCATCAAGCACCAGACCTAACAACTCAACCTTTAACGTCACCATTAAGAACCTCACTATGTCCGTTTGGAATGACACTCCAAACGTCAACCGTACCTCCGCAAACGCTTCTTCTACGCTTACGGTTACCGTAATTGACGGTCTTAACCCAGAGCGTCTTACCACACACGCTCTTGTCGATACAGCTCCTAACTGGGCATACAAGAAAAACGATACCTACAACGTTCGTCTTGGCACCTACCTCATCAAGAACGAGCTCTCCTCAGACACCGCTCCAAAGACGCTCGAGATGACCATCGATCAGAACCAGACCGCTATCATCCGTGGCGTCACCATCCCTTACAAGGCTGGTATGACCTATGGTCCAATCCACTGGACCGCATCGGACGGCACGAGCGGAACTGCTGACCCAAGCATTCTGCGCACCTCTGGTGTCTCCGCACTTATCACCAACACTGCCCTAGGCCTTGATATCAATACCTCCATCACTTCCATCAAGGTTGACCTTGGTCCAATTCTTGGCGGATACGATGGCATTAGGCCAATGAGCGATCTTCTCGATACATGGAATCCGAACAACAAGCATGTCACTGACGAGTACTACGGCTGGAGCTACATCTCCAACGGCGTTTACGGCTCTTGGAAGAAGGGCACTAACGCCGACGTTGTCACTAACGTCAAGCTCTACGACACCGGTACCACTCCTGAC
>CAURGZ010000092.1:0-3170 GCA_963524285.1 uncultured Atopobium sp. | reverse complement strand
GTGAACGAGAATGTCACGGTGCCCAATCGAACGCGCGCTTCAAGGTTTTGCGGCAGGTTAGCCACGCCAACTCCCGCAGCAACCGCTTCGAGCACGGCATCTACGTGCCTGAACTCTAGCCAGGCCTCGGGAATCAGCTGCCTAGCCACAATCCTCACCACGCGACGAGCAATCACTACGTCGGTAGAGCTCAGCTTCAACGCGTCAAGTACCAGTGAAAACTCACTCTTGCGCAGCGTAATCTGCCTCAGCTTGCGAGCGGCCTTCGCCTCAAGATAATCGTCTTCGTCAGTCATCAAATCTGCAATTTTGCACACCGTCTGCACCAACAACGGGTTTCTCGCCTTTAGCAGAGGGAGCACGTTATGGCGCATATACGCACGTAAATAGTGGGTGTCGGTGTTGGTGGCGTCCTCGTGCCAGTCCAGACCGCGAGCCTTCAGCCAGTCTTTGAGCTGGTCATGCGTGTAGTCGAGCAGCGGACGATAAATCAGCCCGCGGTGCCTAGGAATCGACGCCAGGCCGCTCATGCCGGACCCGCGCATCACGTTCATCATGAACGTCTCCGCGCGATCATCAGCCGTATGCGCCGTCAAAATCTTTGCCTTCTGGCGAGAAACCCCCTGTTCAGCGCAAAGTTTTTGAGCGAGTTCTCGCGCAGCGTCATACCGCACCCGACGACCAATTTCTTCCACGTTGCCGTCACGTTCCTGCGCGAGCTTTGCCACGTCCATGCGCAGCACGGTGCAGGGAATTCCCAGCGAGTCGCAAGTCTCTTGAACAAAGTGCTGGTCAGCGTCTGCGTCTTCGCCGCGAAGCAAATGATTTACGTGCAGCACATGCAGGCGCTCTTTTGCAACGCGCACAAGACCTGCACCATCGCCAAGGTCAATCGGTTCCGTTGCCGTCATGTGAAGCAGCGCCATCGAGTCGGCTCCGCCCGAGACCATAAGGACAACGGGTGCAGCTGCCTGACCACGTCGCGAATTCTCTACCTGGCCTCGACGCTGATCATCTACCTGACCTCGATGCTGATCTTCTACCTGGCTTTTTGCGACGAGAGCGTTCTTTTTATTGAAGTATGCGTGTACGGATGGCACTTAGCACCAATTTCTGTCCGGTGTGTTTGTTACAGTTATACCCGAAAGTTACTCAGTAGAAAGAAATTCATGAATCCCACGTTTCGCCTACATATTCTTGCCAGCGGATCAAAGGGCAACTGCAGCCTGTTAGAAACGCCTGATGGTCTCATTATGATTGATTGTGGAATCTCTAGAAAAGAAATTCTGCGACGGTCTAAAGAACTGAACGTTAATCTGTCTGAGCTCGTGGCTATCTTTATTACGCACGAGCACACCGACCACGTCTCAGGTCTTTCGGTAGTCAGTAAAACTTTTGATATTCCTGTGTTTGCTACAACAGGAACTGCCGCCGCGCTCTCAAGAAGAAGCTCCTGTTCAAACGTCACCTTTACCCTCGTTGACCAGACGGGTTCTGTTCATATTGATGCCGCACCAGACATTGAGGTAAGCACGTTCCCCACCTCGCACGATGTCTGCGAGCCCATGGGCATGCGCTTTGATTTTCTCGCCGGCCCTGATAGGCGCATCGTGGACTCTGTGGGCTACTGCACCGATACGGGCGTTCTGACGCCCGAGGCTCTCGAATGCCTTTCCGACGTGCGCATTCTTGCTATCGAGTCCAACCATAATGAGCAAATGCTGCTCACAGGCCCTTATCCGTACGTGCTCAAGCAGCGAGTCCACGGAGACTCTGGCCACCTGTCAAATGAGTACACTGCGCAAGCGTTATCGCAGCTCGTAGGCCCAAATACGCGTTGCGTGGTTGGCATGCACCTCTCTCACGAGAATAACCGTCCAAGCGTCGCCGTGAAAACACTTGCAGAAGCGGTTGGCGCGAAGCCTCTCAACGACGCGTTCACCGAGGCGCAGACTCCCGACGGTTCGCTTGCCGTCTGTGTAGCTAGTCAAGATTGGCCGATGTCGCTGTAGATGCATACTGTTGCGCCGCGCAACCACTTTACAAGACTGCTTTACACGTCCGCCTCGCGTGGCCACTCCACGCGACCACTCTCTGTGCAGTCACTCCTACGCAGCCACCAAATATCCGACAAAACTGTGCAGGAATACACGAGCTGCGGTATCATGTTTTACATCAATGTTTTGCGAGACTACGACAAAAGGATCATCGTGGACACCTCGAACAACCTTGAAAATAACGTTTCACCTGCTGATCAAGACTCTCGCTCTGACACCAAGCAGGACTTTGAATACGCTGAATCTTTTGAGCAGGAAGCTCAACCAGCCGATAGGGCCGAGCTTCACGCAACTGGTGCACAGCACTTCTCGACATCTGAAGCTTCCGAGCACGAAGGTGAAGGCGCTGCAAAGCAGCCATACGTTCGCCAGCACCGCCATCACAAAACCGTTGAGCCTATCAGCGACTTCACAATGCCAGGCGAGAAACTCGAACTTCCCGAGAACCATGCCGCTGGCTTTGAGTCCAGCAAGGGTTCTTACGCGAAGAAGGGTTGGCGCAAGCCAAAGAACGAAATTGCTCACCTTCGCAAGGACGTCCACTACGGCCAGTTCCTGCAGGTTCCTAAGGGTCAGCGCGATATCTTTGTCAGAAAAGAGCGCCGCTCAAATGCAGGTTCGCTGATTGCCGCCATTATCGTTTTGGCCATCATCGCCGCGGTTTTCTATTTCCTCTGGACCTGGATGTCCGCCAACTGGGGCATTGCTGTCCGCTAAACTGCAAGGCGACAAACCTCCCGACGCGCGCAAAACAATGCCAGCTGTTACGCGCCTGATTTCTGCAAAGAATCTGTAACTTTTGCCTGAAAACATCAAAGAATCTGTGGATTTGCCTGATTTCATCAAAGAATCTGTGTCTCAAACACAGATTCTTTGCACTTTTCAGGCTCACAATTATGAACGTAACGCCAAGCCGCACGCAAAAAGCCGCTGATACGTCATGTACCAGCGGCTTTGTTCGTAAAGCTTAGCGTGTGCCGAGAAGCACCCAGCGAGAAACCCACCTGGCGAGAAACCCCGTGGTCTAGCTCCAGGGATCGCGTTCAAAGAGCGGCTCGCTCACGGGACGACGATCGGAGTACGGATCGTAGCCGTCATCGTCCTCGTTTTCTG
>CAURGZ010000091.1:0-3425 GCA_963524285.1 uncultured Atopobium sp. | reverse complement strand
TGAATCTCAACACGGACGGTATTCTCGCCATAGCGCTTGTTCAAGAACGCGGCGATATCCTGCAAGACCTGCTGGCGGTTGGCAAAAATCTGGGCGTCGTGGTCGCGGACGATGTAGCTGAGCTTGACCTCAGACGCGGATCCCTCGATGGCGATTGGGTGGTAGAAGCCCTCGTAGCCCTCGGTGTGCTCAGGGCGCTCAAAGGCCGGGACCATCTGCTGAAACTCGGAAGCCACGGTAATTGCGTTGATCATGACGTCCTTGGCGCTGCCGGAGTGCACCATGACGCCCTTGAAGTAGACGTCGGCGTGGGCGGCGTTGAAGCACTCGTAGTTGAACTCGCCGAGAGCCTCGCCATCGACGGTGTATCCGTACGCAGCACCGAGTTTGTCCAGGTCAAGCAGGCTTGCGCCGTGACCGATCTCCTCGTCAGGGACAAACGCAATCTTGAGCGTAGGGTGTGCGAGCTCGGGGTTGTCGCCCAGGCGCTTGAGCAGCGCGCAAATCTCAGCCACACCAGCCTTATCGTCAGCGGAAAGCAGCGTGGAACCGTCGGAGCAAATGATGTCCATGCCCACAAAATCCTTGAGGTCAGGGACCTGCTCCTGAGTGGTAGCGATAGTCTTGCCGTTAACGACGCCGGCCACCAGGTCACCGCCCTCGTAGTGGACGACGTGCGGCTTGATGCCCGAGGCAGGTGCGTCGATGACGGAATCCAGGTGCGAGCAAAGCATCAGCGCAGGAGCCGACTCGGCGCCCTTAGATGCGGCGAAGGTGCCGGTGACGTAGGCGTGCTCGTCGACGGTGACGTCGGTGCAGCCTAGCGCCTTGAGCTCCTCGCCCAGGTAGCGAGCCATCTCGTGCTGAGCAGGCGTGGACGGCGTGACGGTGTCGTTGTCGGGGTTGGACTGGGAGTCAACCTGCACGTAGCGCATAAAGCGCTCGGCGACATCGGGGAGCTGGTGAGTTGCGGTTTCAGACATGGGTATCCTTTCTTGATCGGGCAAGGCCGGCGCGGTGCGAGTGCGGGTCGTGCGAGCGGTGCGGGTCGTGCGAGCGGTGCGGGTCACGCGGGCGGTGCGGGCAACGCAGGTGCGGGTAGCGCAGGCGTTGCAGGTCGCGCGGGTGCGGGTAGCGCGGGTCGCAGCCGGCGGCCTTGGATGTTGTATGCATTTACTGTACCGCAACTCAAAACGAATTAAACCTACCTGCACGAACTTTGCGCGCGCATGCCATAATAATTGCAAGAAATACGAAAGGCGGAGTGCTATGACAAACGACTTTTGGACGCCACAATTTCATCTCTTCCCACCTCAGGGTTGGATGAATGACCCAAACGGACTTTGTCAGTTTAAGTCCGTCTACCACGCGTTTTACCAGTACACTCCCGAGTGGCCTGCCAACGAGCTCCGCTTTTGGGGACATGCTGTGAGCGAGGATTTGCTGTCTTGGGAGACGCTCCCTATTGCGATTTCTCCAGATGCAGCTTGCGATAAAGACGGTGTGTTTTCGGGTTCGGCCTGGATTGAGACGCGCAACACGGCCGGCGGCAGTGCAGCGACCGGCGACTGCGGTCACGGCGACAATGCGGCGGCCGACAACGGCAACGGTGCGGCGGCCGGCGAGGTCATGCGGCTCTTCTACACCGGAAACGTTATGGACGAAACACACCCAGAAGCCGACGGCATTGACGTCGGTCGAGAGGCCTATGAGGTCATGGTGACCTCCGAAGATGGACTGAGTTTCTCGCCAAAGCGCGTTGTTTTGAAGCCGGCCAACTACCCCGATACCTGCACAAACCACGTGCGCGACCCGAAGGTTTGGGAGCAAGACGGGTCTCTCCGCATGCTGCTAGGCGCTCGCGAGAAGGACACTTCGGCTGGTAACACAAAAACCGCAGATGAACGGCATGATTCGGGAGCGGTTTTGATTTACGACTTAAATGATTGTGGCGAGTCGTGGACGCTCCACTCGGTTATACGCGGGACTAATGCCCTGGGTCAGCGCGAGGCGTTTGGCTATATGTGGGAATGCCCTTTTTTGGTGCAGCTCGATGACCAGGAGTTTCTGTCCGTGTGTCCGCAGGGGTTGAGTGAAGGCGCTGGTACGGAGCCAAGCGTCGATACGGAACCAAGCGCCGATGCGTCCAAGAGGTCGCTCTTGAGCGATTCCGCTAACTTGCAAGAAAACACTTCAAGCGAGCCTCTCGACAAATGGCAAAATATCTGGCAGTCGGGCTATTTTCCGCTTCCAGGAAGTCAAAAGCTTATCAATGTTGAAACTGTTTCCACCGATAGCTTTATGCTCTGGGATCATGGTTTTGACTTCTACGCACCTCAAACGTTCGTCGACAATTCTGGCCGAACCATTTTGATTGGATGGATGGGCATCATCGATCCGACTTACCATAGTTATCCTGAAGGCATTAGATTCTGCCACAACCTTACTCTGCCCCGAGAACTTTCGCTGTCTGGTGATGGTGTTATCCTGCAACATCCAGTTAAAGAGCTTGATGCTAAGCGACGCGAATGTGTGGAATTTGTCGCCGACGCCGTCGTCAAAATAGATCAACTATCTGCAGATATTGAGATTACGGGCGTATCCGGAGACGGAACTCTTACTCTCAACGACGCGCTTGTGCTTTCTTACTCCAAGGGCATTTTTGCCCTGAAATTCATTGACGAGGACACCGCTGCAGGCAGAACTCAACGCTCTATTAGGCTAAAGGAGCTTTCTGACCTGCGCATTATTGTTGATGGGTCTACCGTGGAAATTTATCTGAATGATGGACGTGCGGTTTTATCGACACGCTGGTTCCCTGCATCTGAGCGACTAACGTTGAACAGCACTTTTGTTGCTGCCAACTCACGGACATACAGCCTAATCGCGTAGTTCAGTGTATTTGCTTGGCATAGTCTGGCGCCAACACTAAAGGAATACTGTTTGTAGGCACGGATTGAGGCCGTTATGCACAAAATTGCATATTTCATGCGTTTTATAAGCAAAATTTTCACAGGACTCGGAAAATTCCCGTTTTTAGGACCTCAGGCGGTAAAAAATGCGTTTAGTTGGGGATGAAGAAATTTAGTTCAACTTTTTATACTGATGTTTACCCAGGATAAGCGAAAAAGTTTTAACTATTTCTTTTACTAATTGAGTCGAAATGGCTCATTTTCAAAATGAATACTCCAACTAAACGCATTTTTTACCTTTTTGGGCCCGAAATCGTCAAAAATGAGCCCCGAACCATGGTTTGGGGCTCATTAACGTGCAAATTACAACTTTGTAGCTGGTTGCACACCAACTTCGCAGGCGATCACACTGGGTGCGCTCGCAGCCACGCGCCCACCGCAGCTCTGCAGCCCGTTCGCCGCGTCGATCGCGCTACTTGACGCCGGCTTTCTTCTTGGCGCGCTCGATAGCAG
>CAURGZ010000090.1:0-3451 GCA_963524285.1 uncultured Atopobium sp. | reverse complement strand
GTTTCTCGACAAACTATATTGGCAAGTTGGATTCAGCTGAACGTGTCAACACGCTTTCATCTGACCAAGATTTGCCTGGTACAGCCAACGACGTTATTGCGTAATATTGCGTAAAAATCACAACACAGAAGGTGAAAACGTGATTGATTTAACAAAACTTGTCACCGAGACAAGAAACCCCAACACTATGGACCTGGATCAGATGACCCCGCTTGAGCTGGTCAGTGTTATGAACCAGGAAGATCTCAACGTGGTAGCTGGCGTAAAAGAGGTTCTTCCCCAGGTAGCACAGGCAGTTGAGTGGGCAGTTTCCTCGCTAGAAGCTGGCGGCAGGATTGTCTACTTTGGCGCTGGAACCTCCGGCCGCCTGGGCGTTTTGGACGCGGTTGAGTGTCCGCCTACTTTTGGCGTTTCTCCTGACGTGGTTGTTGGTCTTATCGCCGGTGGCGAGAAGGCCTTTGTACGTGCTGTTGAAGGCGCGGAAGATTCTCTTGAGCTTTGCGAAGAAGAGTTCAAGAAGATTGGCCTGAACAAGAACGACATTGCTATTGGAATTGCAGCTAGTGGTCGCACACCTTACGTTATTGGCGGTCTGCGCTATGCTCGTTCTTTGGGCTGCAAGACCGTTGCTATTGCCTGCAATAAGGGTTCTGAAGTAGGTAAAGAGGCAGAGCTTGCTATTGAGCCTTCCTGCGGTCCTGAGGTTCTTACAGGTTCCACGCGCCTTAAGTCTGGTACCGCTCAGAAGATGATTCTGAACATGATTTCGACCGGTTCTATGGTTGGCGTGGGTAAGGCATATCAGAATCTTATGGTTGACGTGCAGCAGACCAATAAGAAGCTGGTAGTTCGCGCGCAGAACATTACCATGGCAGCAACTGGTTGCACTCGCGAAGAGGCAGCTCAGGCGCTTGAGCAGGCTGATGGTAATGCAAAGCTTGCGATTGTTATGCTGCTTACTCAGATGCCTGTTGACGAGGCTAAAGCTAAGCTCGAGGCAGCTCATGGTCATGTCAGAGGTGCACTGTAGTAATTACAGTTGTAACAAATGACACACGCGTGAGCATTTTGTTTCAACTGCATCGGTCAGTGGTATCAGCATGACGCGTAAGCGTACGGTAAGTTTTGAAAAACGCTCAATTTACCTGCAGTAACGGGGCGTTCAAATTAGGTCAAAACATGAAACATTGAACCACAGGTATGGATTCTTGTACCGCCAAGTTCATTTTTTATGTATTCTTGATAAGTATTTGTTGCAACATCGCAACGAGAGAAAGAAGGAAAGTATGGATTACACCAAGCTTTCAGAACAGATTCTTGCTGCCGTCGGTGGCAAAGAAAATGTTCAGAGCAACATGGTCTGCATGACCAGGCTCCGCATTAAGACCGCAGATCCTTCAAAGGTTGACTCCGAGGCCATCAAGGCTATCGACGGTGTCATGGGTCTGGTTGAGGATGCAGAGTATCTTGAGGTTGTTCTTGGTCCTGGCGTTGTCAACAAGGTTATTGTTGAGTTCTCCAAGCTTACCGGCGTTGCTGCTGGTGACGCATCTGAGGACGACGTTGTTTCCGCAGCTAAGGACAACAAGGCAGCTCAGAAGGCTAAGTACGAGAACAAGCCTGTTCAGCGCTTCCTCAAGAAGATTGCAAACATCTTTGTTCCACTGCTTCCTGGCATCATTTCTGCAGGTCTGATCAACGGTATCATCAACGTTATCAACTTCTCCACTGGTAAGGCTTTTGCTAACGAGTGGTGGTTCGCAGCTATCTGGACCATGGGCTGGGCACTTTTCGCTTACCTGCCAGTTCTTGCTGGCGAGAACGCTGCCAAGGAGTTTGGCGGTTCTCGCGTTCTTGGTGCTATGGCTGGTGCACTCTCCATTGCTAACGCTGGTATGCCTCTTCTCGCTTCCAAGACTGTTGACGGCGTTGCAACTCGTCTGGTTCACCTTCCATTCAGCCTCCCAACTGTTGCTTTCAAGGAGGGCGCATTTATCGTCGCTTCCTCTGACCTGTTCAACGCAGCAGCAGGCGGCATGATTGGTGCAATCATCTGCGCAATCTTCTTCGCATTCCTGGAGAAGAACCTGCACAAGGTTATGCCAAGCGTTCTTGACACCTTCCTGACTCCACTTTGCACCGTTATTCTCGGTGTTATTGGCTCTGTCCTGATTCTTCAGCCTGCAGGCGCATGGCTCACTCAGGCAATCTTCTTTGTCCTTCAGTTCTTCTATGACAAGCTTGGCGTCTTTGGTGCTTACCTGCTTGGTTCTACCTTCCTGCCACTGGTTTCCGTTGGTCTTCACCAGGCACTTACCCCAATCCACGTTATGCTTAACAACCCAGAGGGCCCAACTCAGGGCATCAACTACCTGCTTCCTCTGCTGATGATGGCAGGTGGCGGCCAGGTTGGTGCTGGTCTTGCAATCCTCTTCAAGACCAAGAACAAGCGCGTCAAGAAGTACCTGACCGAGTCCATCCCAGTTGGTATGCTCGGCATCGGCGAGCCTCTTATGTACGCAGTTACCCTGCCTCTTGGTAAGCCGTTCATCACCGCATGCCTTGGCTCCGGTATTGGCTCCGTAGTTGCTTACCTCTTCCACCTTGGTACCGTTTCCCAGGGCGTCTCCGGCCTCTTTGGTCTGCTGATTGTCCAGCCTGGTAACCAGGTCTTCTACCTGCTTGCAATGCTTCTTGCTTACGCTGCAGGCTTTGCACTTACTTGGTTCTTCGGCGTTGACGAGGATCGTATCAACGACGTCTTCGGCGAGTAAAACCACACGTTCTAGAAACGTTTATCCCTCTTCTTAGGTATCCTAGGAAGAGGGATTTTTTCTCGCCCGGCGTCCTGACTGGCACTCGACTGACGCCCGACCGGCTTTCCGTCGGTCTTCTCGCCCGGCGTCTTGACTGGCTGACCAACTGACGAGAAACCCCGTCTTTTAGAAAGCGTTTGCAATTTACTTGGAGGATTTATGCGCACCGGAATTTCACTGTATTTTGCCAGTGGATATGAGGCTAATGCTGAGGTTGTAGCAAAAGCGCAGGCAGCCGGATGCCACTATGCATTCACTTCTCTACAGATTCCCGAGGAAGAGGGGATTGATTATCGCACTGAGGCTCGCCGACTTTTAGAGCTGTGCAAAAAGGCTGAGATCAACCTCATTGCCGATGTTTCTCCTGCAACTCTTACCAAACTTGGCGTTCAGAAGTTTGACGAACTTGCTGAGCTTGGCATTACGTACGTACGTCTTGACTTTGGATTTGACGCAGCAGAGACCGTTGAGCTTTCTCACAAGTTCCATGTGGTCTTTAACGCCTCGACCATCACCAAGGACGACATCTCCGCGTGGCGAGCAGCTGGTGCCGACTTCACTCGCTTTGCCGCCTGCCACAATTACTATCCCAAGAGCTATACGGGCCTTTCGCTGGAGCGCGTCGCACAGATTAA
>CAURGZ010000089.1:0-3506 GCA_963524285.1 uncultured Atopobium sp. | reverse complement strand
ATGAAGGTTACGCACCGCGCAAGTGACGACGTAGATGCTCTTTGTGGCATGTGGCGCATCTTGCTTTTGGGACTTATGAATCTGCCCCGCGGTCTTCTCGCCAAACTGGCGTCAATGCACGACGGCGTGGAGTGGACGTTTAGGCCAATCTTCTCGTATTTGTCGCAAATGAAGGAAGAAGAAGCAGTTCAGCGCGGTGTCGCAAAGAAAGATGCAACAGGTGCCGAACTTGCAGATGCGGAGATCTCGGGCACGTTTTTCTCGCTCAAGGACATTCGCAGCCAGCTTGTTGCCGACATAAAAGCAAAGGCGAGAAGAGACGCGGACGACCCAGAGACGCCTGCCATGCTGCCTATTTCCAAAGACGAGATTCACAGAGCGTTTGCTAAACCGGGCATTGTCTCGCAGATGTATGACAAATTTGAGGCACGCAACGAGCAGGTTAGCATGTCCGTTGAGGTCAGAAACGCGCTGGTAACTTCTTCGCATAGAGAGCTTGAGGCGGGGACTGGTATTGGCAAGTCGATTGCATACCTGCTGCCTGAAGTGCTTTTTGCGCAGAAAAATGACGTTACCGTAGGCATTGCTACAAAGACAAACGCCTTGACTGACCAGCTAGTTGCTCATGACCTTCCGGCTCTTGCACGAGCGTTGCCAAATGGATTGAGTTTCTGCAGCTTAAAAGGATACGAGCACTATCCGTGTCTGCATCGCGTTGATAGGGCTGCTCTTGAGGAACTTCCACTGACGCTGCTTGATCAGGAAGGGCGCTCGAGCAACAGTGTTGCGTCTGACATGCTGACCGCAATTGCGGTGATTTATGCCTACGCGTGTCAGTCGGCTGATGGCGATTTGGATGCGTTGGGGATTCGCTGGCGCTCGGTTCCACGAGAGATGGTAACTATCAAAGCAGCGGAGTGCCTGCGCTCTAAGTGTCCGTATTACCCTCATGAGTGCTTTGTTCATGGAGCTCGTAAACGTGCGGGATCTTCGGATGTTGTGGTAACCAATCACTCTCTGCTGCTGAGAAACGTTGCTGCTGACGGAAAAATTCTGCCACCTATCAGACATTGGGTGATTGACGAGGCTCATGGTTTTGAGGCCGAGGCTCGCCATCAGTGGGCAGTAGAAATTTCTGCCAAAGAGATGAGAAACGGCTTTGAGCTGCTTGGCGGAATTAAGTCCGGAGCTATTCATGCTGCTATGGTAGGCGCCGCTAATCTTGAGGACTCTACGCTGCTCACCGGTCTTCTCACGCGCTCTGCAGCCGCAGTTCAGCGAGCCATGGCAGCAATGGGCAACCTTATGGCCACTGTTCATGAGTTGGCTCCGTTGGCTAAAAGTGATGGTGGCTATAACTCCCTTCAGCTTTGGATTAACGATGAGGTAAGAGAGACAGAGGAATGGAAAGAGGTCTTGGAGACCGCTTCCGTTGCTCTTTCTGCTCTTGAAGAAGCGGCGCTTCGTATAGGAAAAACCACCGAGGCGCTCATTGCATCAGCTCCAAACCTTGCAAGCAACTTGAGTGAGGCGGGGGTGTTCTTGAATACTCTTCTGGAGTCTCTGAAGCTTATTTGCGAGGGAACGGACAAGAGTTACGTCTATTCAGCAAAGTTGACTCGACTGAAGCGTGATATTGGCTCTGAGGCTCTTGTGGCTGAGAAGCTTGATATTGGTGCAGAGCTGGCAGAGAAGTGGCTTCCTGAGACGCATTCCGTTGTGTTTACCTCGGCGACTATTGCCGTTGGAGATGATTTCTCGCATTTTGAGCACGCTGTTGGCCTGGATAGAGGCGCCTTTGAACACAAGAGCCTGCACTTAGAGTCAAGCTTTGACTACGAGAATCATATGGCTGTCTTTGTGGCCGAGGACATGCCTGCACCAACTGATCCAGGTTACCTAGACGCTCTGGAAAAGCTGCTATACGACGTTCATGTTCAGATGGGTGGCTCAGTGCTGACGCTCTTTACCAACAGACGCGATATGGAGCGCCTCTATGAAGCGTTGGAGCCACGCTTGAGTGAGCAGGGCCTTAATCTTGCCTGCCAGGAGCGCTCGTCCTCTGCTCGACGTGTTCGTGAAAAGTTCCTAGCCGAAAAGAACCTCTCGCTGTTTGCTCTTAAATCGTTCTGGGAAGGCTTTGATGCTGCTGGAGACACGCTTAGGTGCGTAGTAATTCCTAAGCTTCCGTTTGCAAGTCCTAATGAACCGCTGGTCAAAGAGCGTGAAGCGCGAGAAGATCGTGCGTGGTGGCGTTATTCTCTGCCAGAGGCGGTAATTGCAACAAAGCAAGCTGCTGGTCGCCTTATTAGAAGTGCTGATGATAAGGGCGTTTTGGTGCTTGCCGATTCCAGGCTAGTATCCAAGCGATATGGCAGCTCGTTCTTGAAATCGCTGCCTAACAAGAACTACCAGCGCGTCTTGACAAAGGACATCTCCGAGCAAATTGCCAAGTGGCGAGAAGAACACGACGCGTAGCAGGGCTGCAATAACCTGATTGGCTTAGAGCTGCTCTTCTGCAGCAAGCAAAGACGCAGCGTAAGTGCGCATTGCGTGCATCACGGCCTTGTCTTTGGTTGTTACTTTTCCCTTAAGGGCAAGCAACCGTTGTAGCAGCCACGTTCCACCGTAGTAGGGGATAGTTGCTTTAATTTCTACAGCATTGCGCTGGCTTCCAACTGTTTTAAGTCCCGGCCACGAATAGTGCGTAAGAGCGTTTTTATCAAAGAAGGTAAGCTCTACCAGCTGAGACTTTTCTTGCATAGCAGAATCTTGCACGCGTTCCGCAAGCTTTCTGTGCTCAAATGAAGCGGATTGCGTTTCAATGCAGCTCATTCGATTGACCCTAAAGACCCTTTGCTGCTCTAGGTTTAAATCAACCCCCTCGATAAGCCACCCATTTTCTCCGTATGACAGCTTATAGGGAAGAACCTCTCTCTGGCTAATTACAGCATCTCTATCATCGCGAGCTTCTGTAACAGACGCCTCAGAGCGATAGTCGAATGAAATGACTTGAGATTCTGCAATTGCATTTGAGCAGGTGAGGAACGCATCTACTTCTTTAAAGTGACTTTTGGAGACAAGAGAGACCGAAGACCCGTCCGGTGAAAAGCTTTTTGTATATGGAGGCTTCAAGAGGCTCCAAAATACACTTTCTTGGGGCAAAGCAAGTGCGGTAAAAGCCTCTTTAAGTGCCAAGGTTTCTTCATCCGTTAAGACAAGCCTGCGAGCAGTAAAGGGAGACTCTCCAACAAGTGTCAGAGTATCTTGGTCTCCCGTAAGGGGGAGGGGAAGATAGCCATTCTCGTCCGTGAGCTGCAAAAGCTCCATCAGAATAGCAGCCTCTTCAGAGGAGATGCCAAATCGCGACTGAATCGCGCTTAGCTCAACTGCGTCAAAAGACTCCCTCAATGCAGAAGCAAGCAATATGAGCTTATAGACAGCTGACGATATGTTTTTTCTTCCAAAAGAGGTGTTTTTAATAGCCATTGGCAACCTCGCTTAAA
>CAURGZ010000088.1:0-3507 GCA_963524285.1 uncultured Atopobium sp. | reverse complement strand
GGCCTAAAAGCCGACGCTAACACGCTGCAGAATCATAATCACCCGCATATGAACTACCTCCCATTTCTTATGTCCAAGAAATGGGAGGCAGTTCAGAATTAATCTCACAGGCTCTTTTACGTTTAACTTACGTTGTTGTAGCGTGCGTTACTGAACGCGCTTCTTACTAAGAACACCAGCTGCAATAAGAACAGAAGATGTTGCTGCTACAGATACTGCAGCAAAGGAAGCATCACCAGTTGAAGGAAGCTTAGGCTCCTTCTTCTTTGGCTGCTTTGGCTTCTTAGGAGTCTCTGAAGGTGGAGTGGTTGGAGTTGGAGGAATGTGAGTATTAGTAATAGTAAAGCCACTTGTAACATCACCTGTTACCTCTGCGGTATAACCCTCAACCTCGTCCTCAACAACAGTGTACGTAATAGCAGTGGTAGTGCCAGTCTGATTCTTATTGAGGTTACTAAAAGTTGCAGTCCAGCCATTTGCGTCAGAGAGAACCTCACTCTTACCAGTATCTACGCCGTCTGCATAAAGATGTACGGTAACTGAAGTAGGACGAGTACCGTCAGCGTTATTTTGATCTTCCCAAACCTTGGATACAGAAACGCTTACCTGCTGATCGCCAGTTGCAGTACCAGTACCACGAGGATTAATCCACCAACCCTCACGAGTGTAGTTTTGAATGTTGCCGTCAAAATCGAGAGTTGCTCTGTTATCAACCTGAGATGCATTGGCTGGAACAATAGTCTTGTACTCAAGCCAGCAGTCCTGAATGAGTGGATTAAAGCCAGCAAAGTTAACCTGATCATTAAGGCGAGCAAAGTCAAGAGTGTAACCATTAGGAGTAAAGGTAATTGCAGGAAGAATCTGATCTGCAGAAAGAGTCTGAACAGCACCGTTAATAAGGTGGAGAACAAAAGAGTGCTTAAGATATGGGCCTGCAAGCTCGTCTGAAGGATTAACACCAGTACCAGTAAGCTTTGATGCATCAACGGTATAAGGATTTACAATCTGATCCTTGATTGTTGTATTAAAAAGGCCAACCTGAGTAATATCACTTGGAGTAATATTAACAACCCAACTGGTCACATAGTAATCGCTTCCGGTCTCAATAGTTGCACCAGAAGGAAGCGTATAAGTTGTTTCTGCGGTTGCACCAGTCCTGTTGTACTTGGTAATTGCAGGATCCATTGCGGCAATTGAGCCGCCATACGTCATGTTAAGATTAGTGTCTCCAATGAAAAGCGTTGTACTTCCACTACCTCGTTGAGCAATATCGTTTGACCAATTAAGCGAAAAAGACATCTGGCCATGAACGTTAAGAAGACCCGCAATATTGTTATTGAAGGTAACAGTCATGGTATTAGGGTTACTGGTAGGAGTTGCAGTACCAACAGAAATACTATTTCCATTTGCATCTACTCCCATAACCTCAAAAGGAGCAGGAGTATTATTTTCAAGTTCCGCAGGAATCCTAATGGTAAATGTGTCACCTGGCTGTGCTGGCCAACCATTATTGTTGAGTGCATAATCAAAACTAACGCGTACGTTACTACCAACCAAGCTTGTATAACTAATATTTGAAATATTTGGCGTATACTCAACAGCTTGTGCTTTTGTGTTGAATACCGTAAGCGCAGCAAATACAGTGAGTACAAACATAACTGCAAAGCTCAAAGACCTGCTAACTAAACCCTTAGACTGCATGATGCTCCTCACAGCTAGTTCAAAGATTTATTTATCTGCACACAAATATCTGTACAAAACAATAAAATTTCTTTGAAACTCTAACTTCTTACTTAAAAATATAAAGTTCTAAAGTACTCATGTCAAAGAACTATCTATATCTCCATAAAAAACTCCCACACGAAGTGCGGGAGTTAATATTTTTTTGGATTGTAAGGAAAGCCTACTTACCCAGAAGCTCCTGAACGTCAAGAGCAATCATGTATTCCTCGTTGGTAGGTACAACCAGGACGCGTACCTTTGAATCTGGAGCAGAGATGTCACGGATTTCACCGGAGCGAACCTTGTTCTTCTCCTCATCAATCTTGACACCCATCCACTCAAGCTCTTTGACAACGCCAAGACGCATCTCGTCGGAGTTCTCACCAATACCAGCAGAGAATGCCATGGTATCAAAGCCGTGCATAGCCTGAGCCATCTCCATGATGAGCTGAGACGTACGATAATAGAACATATCAAGTGCAAGCAGGCAGTCCTTATCGCCAGCGTGAGCGCCATCCTCAATATCACGAGAATCGGAATGACCAGACAGAGCGAGAAGGCCAGACTGCTTGTTCATCATAGTGTCAATCTCATCGATGGAGTAACCACCAACGCGAGAAAGATAGAAGACAGTAGCTGGGTCAATAGTGCCGCAACGAGTGCCCATGATAAGGCCATCAAGTGGAGTAAGGCCCATGGTGGTCTCAAGATCGCGACCATCCTCAATAGCGGAAAGAGAAGCACCAGAACCAAGGTGGCAGCTAACCAGCTTGTGAGTCTGACCGTTGGTAAACTCATTGGTTGCGCGCCAAATGTAGCGGTGAGAAGTACCGTGAGCGCCGTATTTGCGGACGTGGTACTTATCAACAACATCGCGAGGAAGAGCATAGCGATGTGCCTTCTCTGGCATATTGAAGTGGAAAGAAGTATCGCAAACGATTACATTGCCAACCTCTGGGAAGAGCTCACGGCAAATCTCAATAACATCAGCCTCAGCATAGTTATGAAGAGGAGCAAGTGGAGCAACCTCACGAACCTGAGCCAAGACCTTATCGTCTACAACAGCAGACTCTGGGAAGTACCAACCACCCTGAACAACACGGTGACCAATGCCATCGATTGGCTTATCAAGAGTCTTAAGGATGTCAAAGACATGCTTAATAGCAGTCTTGTGGTCAGGAAGAGCAACCTCAAGCTTCTGCTTCTCTCCACCAAGCTCCTCGTGACCAACAAAAGAACCTTCGATACCGATACGCTCGCAGTTTCCTTTTGCGTAAACCTCGCGGGTGTCAACGTCAAGAAGCTGATACTTAAGAGATGAGCTACCTGCGTTGATAACCAGTACGTTCATGTGACTCCTCTTTCCGTGAAGCAGTGCAGACTAGTAAGTCTTTCTCTCCTACTTCAAATAAACATAACCGCATGACATCATAAACCCCAAGATACCCTGGAGTTAAATAGACAAGCAAAAAACTTGAATATTTTTATTTACAGCCCATTGAATCATCCAACTGCTTGCCACCTAAAACGTGGAAGTGGACGTGGTTGATTGACTGTCCGCCGTGTTCTCCGGTGTTGGTAATAACACGGAATCCAGTCTCTTTAATCCCAGTCTTTTCTGTTACAGCAGCTATAGCCTTAGTAACACTCTCAAGGGTTGCAGCAGGAATGCCATCAATGATGTTGTCGTAGTGGTTCTTTGGTACAACAAGAACATGCACAGGCGTAAGAGGATTTAGGTCATTAAAAGCTACAACGTTTTCATCCTCATAGAGAAACTCTGTA
>CAURGZ010000087.1:0-3805 GCA_963524285.1 uncultured Atopobium sp. | reverse complement strand
GACTTACTAATTTCCGCAGGTAATTGATGCGGAATACTAAGGAGGAAGTTATGTATTACTCTGCTGGAACGTATGAATCGTTCGCTAAACCAGAAATGCCCAAAGATGCCGACAAAAAATCAGCCTATATCATTGGAACAGGACTTGCAGGTCTAGCTGCTGCTTTTTATCTCGTCCGCGATGGCCAGGTCAAGGGATCAAGAATTCACCTGCTCGAGAAGCTTGAGCTTGCAGGCGGAAGCTGCGATGGTCGCAAAGATGTAAGCAAGGGTTTCTACATGCGCGGTGGCCGCGAGATGGACAACCACTTTGAGTGCATGTGGGATATGTTTAGAGACGTTCCATCTATAGAAACGCCTGGTGTCTCGGTACTTGATGAGTACTATTGGCTCAACAAGCACGACCCTAACTACTCGCTCTGCAGAGCTTCCGAGAAGTGCGGCAAAGACGCTCACACAGACAAGAAGTTCAAGCTTGATAAAGAGTCTTCACTTGCACTTGCCAAGCTGTTTATGACTCCCGAGAAGGACCTTGAGGGCAAGAAGATTAGCGATGTACTTCCTGATTCTTTCTGGAACACTAACTTCTGGCTTTATTGGCAGACCATGTTTGCGTTCCAAAGATGGTCTTCTGCTCTTGAGATGAAGCGCTATCTTTGCAGATTCTGTCACCATATTGACGGTCTGCCTGACTTTACTGCGCTGCGTTTTACCAAGTACAACCAGTATGAGAGCATGATTTTGCCACTGGTCAGGTATCTTGAGAATCACGGCGTAAGCGTTGACTATGGTATGGATGTTAAGAACGTCATCATCAACGACACCAATGGTAAAAAGGTAGCTACTCAGATTGTTTACGAGAAGAACGGCTCACAGCAAACCATTGATCTAACCGAAGACGATTTGGTGTTTATCACCAATGGCTGCTGCACCGATACCTCTTGCTATGGTGATCAAAATACTGCTCCTGACATTAGCAACGTCAGAAATGGCGTAGGGGAGTCCTGGGATCTGTGGAAGAATATCGCCGCTCAGGCCAAGCATGGTGAGTACGGCAATCCCGATAATTTCTGTAGTGACTTTGAGGCAACCAACTGGATGAGCGCTACTATCCAGACAAAAGACGAAGAGATAATCAAGAAGATTATTGGCGTCTGCAAGAGAGATCCAAGAGAAGGTAAGGTCACAACCGGCGGTATTGTAACCGTCAAGGATAGTACCGATAACTGGTACCTCTCGTGGACCATCAACCGTCAGCCACAGTTCAGAGCACAGGACAAGGACACTGTACTTATCTGGGTCTATGCACTGAGCACCAACAAGCCTGGTAACTTTGTAAAGAAGGCTATGCGTAACTGCACCGGTGAGGAAGTATGCCAGGAGTGGCTCTATCACATTGGTGTTCCAACCAAGAAGATTGAGGACTGGGCCAAGAACCGCTGCAACACCACTACGTGCTTCATGCCTTACATCAACGCATTCTTCCAGCCGAGAAAAGCGGAGGATAGGCCGCTGGTTGTTCCTGAGGGATCTGTTAACTTTGCCTTTATTGGACAGTTTGCTGAGACTCCTCGTGACACTATCTTTACTACGGAGTACTCAATCCGCACTGGTATGGAATCTGTCTACACGCTGATGAACGTTGATAGGGGTGTACCAGAGGTTTGGGGTTCTCAGTACGATATCAGAGAGCTTCTAAGGGCAACCTACTATGCTCTGGACAAGAAAACGCTTGATAAGGCGCCACTCTCGTTCAAGGAGAAGATGCTCTTAAAGGTAGCTCTCAAGGCTGTCAAGGGCACTGATATTGAGCTGCTGCTAAGGAACAGCGGTCTGATCAAGTAGAAGTGCGGAGAAAACCGCAGAGTCAAAACGATTGACTACACGCGATTAGACACGTACAAGAAACACAAAAGTGGCTGCAGATGACACGTCAAATGCAGCCACTTTTTTACGATTCAGATATAACACTTAGAGATAAGACTATCTGTACTAGGTTGCATGCTCTGTAGACCTGTATCAATTAGTTAAAAATGCATGTGGTACGAACAGCAAGAAAACAAATTATAATTTGTAGCGACAAGAAAAATGTAATGGTTCTACATGCGACTTAAATCAAAATACGACACTATTTTGAGGAGATTATAAGATGAATGACTACTTAAAATTAAATCAAGATAGATGGAATAAGGTAAGAAATGACTATACCGAACCACTAACGCATGAAGAAATAGAAGAAGCTAGAAACAGTCCAATTTCTGTTGCATTAACGGTCGGGAAAAAAGTTCCAACAGAATGGTTTGAAAAGACCAGCGGAAAAAAGATATTAGGCTTGGCTTGTGGTGGTGGACAACAGGGTCCCGTTTTTGCTGCTAAAGGCTATGACGTAACCATAATGGATTTTTCTACATCACAATTACAAAAAGATGAGATGGTTGCTAAAAGAGAAGGCTTAAAAATCAATACCGTTCAAGCTGATATGACAAAACCATTTCCTTTTGAAGATGAAACTTTCGATATTATTTTTAATTCAGTTTCGAATGTATACATTGAAGACTTAGAAAACATGTATAAAGAAGCCGCTCGCGTATTAAAAAAGGACGGCCTGTTAATGGTCGGCTTCATGAATCCTTGGACGTACATGTATGATGCTGACGTTGTATGGGACCACCCCGATGAGGAATTACTTTTAAAGTTTTCAATTCCCTTTAATTCAAGAAAGCTTGAAGAACAAGGCAAAATAACCATAGATCCAGCATATGGATATGAATTTAGCCATACCTTAGAAACTCAGATTAGAGGACAACTTAAAAATGGCCTTGCTATGATTGATTTTTATGAGTCGTGTGACAAAAGAAATCGATTATCACAGTATGGAAATGACTATATCGCCACGCTCTGCATCAAGCTCTAATCCTATAGAGTTCTCTTCAGGACAGCCTGGACAACCTCAGAATCAAAGTCTCCCTGAGCCTCTGTAAGCGCCTCTAAGAGCTGAGCTACGCCTTCCTCATACACGCTAGGCAACAGATACTTAGAGAGTGCCTTAGCCTCGTCAGTGCCGTTTTCCATGCAGCATGAGTGATGAGCAATCTTAAGAAGATCAAGATCGTTTTCGGAATCGCCGCACACAATAACTTCTTCTGGCTTAAGACCTATAGTCTCAATGAGCTTCTCGAATCCCTGTGCCTTATTCCAACCACGATAATTGATGTCAAACCAACCAATATAGGGAGAAACCAACTCAACCTCTGGAACTGCACTGGTAACAGCCTCATAGATTTCTTGCGCGCGCTTTTCATCTTGGGGTAAGAGAAGACCTCCCGCATACATAGGGATATCTTTTGGAACGGACTGCGGACCAAGCCCTGGCACAAAAGTGTTAAACGAGGCTGCAAGATGATCTACTACCTCTTGAGTGGTATCAACTATTTTCCAACAAGAGGTAAATGACGTATCTAAAGGCTGCTCAAGCGGACCTTCTTGATAATACGTAAGCAAACAATCATCCATTGGAGAAATAACCTCGTAGATCTTCTCCATCATCTCGTAGGTAAATTGTTTGGTGAAAATGAGCTTGCCATTAAAGTAGAGAATCTTTCCACTAGAAAACACGCCAGTGTCTGTCAGGGAAACGTCAGACTTTAGATAAGAAAGTGCATCATAAACTGGCCTTCCGGTAGAAAGTCCAAACGCAATACCTGCGGCTTTAAGATTATTAATTGCCTGATGAGTTCTTTCTGAAATAGCCGGAGTGTCAGCGGGTTTTAACGTTTGGTCCATATCGGAAAGAACAAGCTTAATCA
>CAURGZ010000086.1:0-3866 GCA_963524285.1 uncultured Atopobium sp. | reverse complement strand
TATCGTCCATCTGGACGTCAAAGCTTACGGCCTCAAACGGCGAGGTTCCCATGCGGCCAACGTGCTCAATAAGCTCGTCAGAAGTTACTGCCTTGGTGCGTGCCTCCTCCACCACAAAACCTTCAGCGGATGCGCTTGCCGCACCGTCTGCGGTAGTAAGGGCCACAGTAAAGGGCTGGCCAATGCGGGCAATAATAGCCACGTCAACAGCTCGTTTACGAGGATATTCCAGTGAAGAGATCTGCTCAGCTGCTACACGCGCAGCTTCAGAACGAATGATGCGCACCGTGGAGCCGGTCTGCATAACGCGAGAAGTGCGAACGGTAACTGTCTGACCAGGCTTAACATCAATAGGACAAAGAGCGGTCAGGAACTTGTCAGGCTCATCGAGCGGCCTAATTTCAAGCAAGTCGTTCTTGCCAATAGGCGCGTGTGCAATTAGATCAACATCCGCCTGCTTGTAGCGGCGCAGCTTAACACGGCCACCATTCAGACCACTCTTGCGCTCAAGAGCATCCTCAAGTGGGCGTCCGCCGGTGACCTCACCAACAATCTCACCGCGGTTGTTGGAGCGCTCGTAGCTCATCATCTCGTTGCCAGCGGTGCCATGCAGGTACGCGTTGGTCAGGCCACGGTTAAACGAGCGTTTAAGCAAGCGGTGACGGCGTGCCACATCAGCCTGGTTATCCACGCCCCTCTCGGCAGCATCAATTGCCTGACGATACGAAGACACCACCGAGTACACGTACTCAGGTGCCTTCATACGGCCTTCAATCTTAAGCGAGCCCACGCCCGCCTCAATCATGTCAGGCACGTCATCAATAGTGCAGTAATCCTTAGGGCAGAGCAGTCTATCAATGCCACCCATCGAGACAACTTCATGCTTAGAGTTGAGCAACTCATAGGGCAGGCGACACGGCTGAGCGCAAGCTCCGCGATTAGCAGAGCGGTCTCCTCGCATAGACGACATGTGGCAGATGCCCGAATAGCAGAAGCACAAGGCGCCGTGACCAAAACATTCCAGCTCAACGCCAAGCTTGGAAATGGTAGAAATTTCTTCTTTAGTTAGCTCTCTGGACAGCGTAACGCGACCCACACCAAGCTTTTTGCAGGCAACAACACCGCGCGTATCGTGGATGTTTGCCTGTGTTGATACGTGGCATTCAATCTCTGGCCAGGTCTTTCTTACCTGAGCCATAAGGCCCCAGTCCTGAATGATAAAAGCATCAGCACCAAGAACCCATGCACGGCGAATCAGGCGCAAAACGCGCTGCATCTCGTCCCACTTAACAACAACGTTAACGGTGACGTACACGCGAGCGCCAGCTAGATGAGCCTGCCTGCACGCACGCGCAAACGACTCGTCATCAAAGTTGTCCGCACCACGGCGAGCATTGAAGTTGTTGCCTAAGCCGCAGTAAATAGCGTCAGCACCACCAGCAAGAGCTGCGGTAAATGGTGCTGGACCTCCCGCTGGGGCGAGAAGTTCCATCTGGGTTGCACGAGGAAGCGGCTGAGTTGGGAGCTCTTTATCAGAAGCTTCCTCTGTCCACTCTGGCTCGTTCATGCGATTAAGCTCGTGAGCTGTGGATTCTCGCTCACGACGATTACGTTCGTTCATACTACCTAACTTGCCTTCAGCGCTTGTTACTTCTTAAGTGAAGAAAGTGCTGGATGAATCTTATCTTTGTCGGAAAGAATAACCTTTGCTGGATCTAAGGTCTTCTCGCCAAGAAATGCTGGCCACTCAATGCCAAGCTCTGGATCGTTCCACATAATGCCGCCCTCATCACCTGGATGATAGATGTCGTCACACTTATAGCAGAACTCCGCAGTCTCAGAGAGGACCAAAAAGCCGTGGGCAAAGTCGCGAGGAACAAAGAACTGCCTGCGGTTCTCAGCGGACAGGACAACGCCTTCCCACTGACCCCAAGTTGGACTTCCCTCTCGCAGGTCAACAGCAACGTCAAAGACAGTGCCAGAGATTACGCGCACAAGCTTTGCCTGTGGATGCTCAATCTGGAAGTGAAGGCCGCGGAGCACGCCCTGAACGGAATAGGACTGGTTGTCCTGTACAAACGAAGCATCAATGCCGCCGGCAACAAAGTTTTCTTCACGATAAGTCTCCATAAAGCCACCACGCGCATCACCGTACAGCTTTACGTCCACAACCTTTACACCTTCAATCGAGGTGTCATAAAACGTAAAATTGCCCGATTGAATAGGGTTTTTAAGCTCTTTTGGAAACTCCATAGCGTTCACCTTTCAATTTCTTTAGGTAATCTACTATATACGAGTCAAGATTAATTCAGCTTTTGAGCTATGATATTCATGCAGTTAACGTGTAATTTGCAATTCAAAGGATGCTTGTGAGAATTCTTGCAGTCGTTCCCGCTTACAACGAAGAAGCCTGCATTGCTTCAACTATTACAGAGTTGTGCCAGGTAGCCCCTCAAGTTGATTACATCATAATCAACGACGGCTCCGCTGACCGCACGCTGGATATCTGTAAAGAGCGTGGATTTAACTACCTCAATTTGCCAGTTAACGGAGGCCTTTCTGCAGGCTTTAGGGCTGGTATGCGCTACGCCAAAGAACATGGTTATGACGCTGTGGTGCAGTTTGACTCCGATGGTCAACATAGACCTGAGTACATTGCTCCTATGGCTCAAGCAATGGTAAACGAGGGAGCAAATATCGTCATTGCTTCTCGCTTTGTCACCAAGGCTCGCGGAAATTCTCCCCGAGAGATTGGCTCCAAGCTTATTTCTTGGCTTATCAAAACAAGCACTGGTCAAACCATTACTGACCCTACCTCAGGCATGCGTATGTACGATCGCAGCCTCATTGAGACGTATGCGCGCTCCTTTGATTTCTCCCCCGAGCCAGACACTATCTCGTTGCTGATGCGTCGAGGAGCTAAGGTTGTCGAGATTGAAACTGAAATGCGCGAACGTCAAGGTGGCGAGTCCTACTTGAGCTTCTATAACTCAATTATGTATATGGCTCGCACGTGTCTCTCACTTTTGCTCTTCCAGTGGTTTAGATAAGGTGGCACCATGACTTTAGTTCTGAGAATTCTGCTGCTTATTGGCGCCCTATTTGCCATGGGCATTGTCATCAATAGCGTCCGCAAATCAAAGATTCGCATCTCCGACTCTGTCTATTGGGTTGTTTCTGCAGGAATCCTTGTTTTGTTTGCGCTTATCCCCCAGCTTGCCTATTTCTTTGCTGGGCTTTTTGGCTTCATGAGTCCCGCAAACTTTGTCCTGCTGCTGGTTATTGTGCTGATGCTTATTAGGATTTTCCATCAGTCCTGCGCAATCTCCAAGCTCACTTATAAGGTTGAGCAGCTTTCAGCTGAGCTTGCCCTGCGTGACAAAGATGCACGTGACGAGAAAAACCTTGATTTTGTAACTGATCTTAACCAGCGAACCCGCGTATAAACGACGCGTCAGCTTTCTGACAGCACGCCCACGCACAAGCAATACCTTAAAAAGTCCGCTTACACAGCGGACTTTTTCTTTTGGTCTTTAAATCCCAAGAAGCAGAAGATTCCAAATACCAGAGCAAGAATTGCAAGCGAGATATCATAGAGCACACATGCTCCCATAATGCCAAAGTTGCCTACAAACCATCCTCCTGTAAGCGCGGCAAAACCTGCACCTGCAGCGTAGCTCACAAAGACGGCAACCTGCTTACGCATGGTTACTACGGCGTAGTACAAGATAACCGTTAAAGCATTAAGCAAGCCGCCAAAAAGCAGCATCAAAAGCTCCAGCTTATACGGTTCAAAATCAAGACCATAGAGAAGTCCAAGAACTGGAGCGCCTAGCGGCCAAGCCAGCGCCATAGAAACAACAGTA
>CAURGZ010000085.1:0-3884 GCA_963524285.1 uncultured Atopobium sp. | reverse complement strand
CTGAAGCAGATACTACCTTGGCTCCCTCTACCCTGACAGGTATTGTAGATGTCAGTAATCTTTCCATTAAAGAGATTGCTTTAGTGCTTTCAAAGAGTATCGGTGAATTCAAAAGAGACACTATCCTCACTCCTCTCTTTGTGTTAATTGAGACCATCTTAGAAATCCTCATTCCTTTTAGAACAGCCAATCTTGTTGATACGCTTCGTACGGGGGCAGAACTAAACGCTGTCATTCAGTCTGGAGCTGTTCTTGCCGCTATGGCAATGCTGTCGCTGCTATTTGGAACGCTATCCGGTATTTCTGTTGCAAAAGCATCTACTGGCTTTGCACGCAATCTTCGCCGTGATATGTTCCGTAATATCCAAAATTTCTCGTTTACCACTATTGATGCGTTCTCTTCGTCATCGTTAGTAACACGCCTTACTACGGATATTTCTAACGTACAAATGGCATTTATGATGCTCATCCGCATGGCCGTTCGTGCTCCGTTTATGTTTATTGCAGCGTTTATTGCTGGCTTTATCATGGGCGGCTGGCTTGCCATTATTTTTGTTGCCGTCATGCCTCTTCTAGGAATTGGCCTCTACTTCATTATTTCTAGAGTCATTCCTATTTTTAAAAAGGTATTTAAGAGATACGACGCACTCAACGAATCCGCTGAAGAAAACTTGGCTGGTATCCGCGTTGTTAAGTCATTTGTAAATGAAAACTTTGAGCGTCAGAAATTTAATAAGGCTTCAGAAGAGCTGCGCGAAGATTTTACAGCAGCCGAAAGACTCATGGCTCTGAACTCTCCATTTATGAACTTCACTATTTACGTGCTGTTTGTCTTCATTCTGTACTTTGGCTCGTACCTGATTGTCTCTTCTCAGGGAACTGCCTTTGGCGTTGGACAGCTTTCTTCGCTTATTACGTATGGCTTTATGATGCTTATGGCGCTCATGATGCTTTCCTTTGTCTTTGCCATGATCATCATTGCAGAAGAAGGTGCTCGCCGCATCTGTGAGGTACTTCTTGCAACTTCCACTATTAACAACCCAGAAAATCCTCTGACCGAGGTTACAGATGGATCCATTGATTTTGAGAACGTTGGATTTTCCTATTCCGGTCCAGAGGGTCGAGAAGCCCTGTCTGGTGTAAACCTTCACATCAACTCTGGTGAGGTTATCGGCATCATCGGTGGCACCGGCTCTGCAAAGTCCACGCTGGTGCAGCTTATTCCTCGCCTATACGATGTAACCGCTGGTAGCGTTTCTGTTGGCGGACACAATGTCAAAGACTATGATATCGACACTCTTCGTGGTGCTGTTGCCATGGTTCTTCAGAAAAACGTTCTCTTTAGCGGCACCATCAAAGAGAATCTCCTGTGGGGTAACCCTGACGCTACCGATGAAGAGATTCTTGAGGCAGCTCGTCTTGCTCAGGCTGATAGCTTTGTTCAAACCTTCCCTGATAAATATGAGACTCATATCGAGCAGGGTGGCAACAACGTTTCTGGTGGTCAGAAGCAGAGACTCTGTATTGCGCGCGCATTGCTTAGACGTCCAAAAGTACTTATTCTTGATGACTCTACCAGTGCTGTTGATACAAAGACAGATTCTTTAATTCGCTCTGGTCTTAAAGATTTCTTGCCTGATACCACCAAGATCATCATTGCTCAGCGTACTTCCAGTATCGAAGAATCTGACAAGATTATTGTTCTGGATAACGGTCGCGTTAACGCAATTGGTACGCACGAAGAACTCCTGAAAGATAACCCAATCTACCGCGAAGTGTACTTCTCACAGAACAAGCAAAGTGTTGATGAAAATCAGTCTCAGGAAGGTGAGGTGACTTCTCATGAGTAGGACAACAGAAACAAACAGTACAAGACCAAAGCTTCCCGTGGGAAAAATTCTTACTCGAACCATTAAAATGCTCTGGGAGTTTTACCCTGTCCTTCTCCCTATAGCACTCCTTGGTGCTGTTATCCAAGCAATTATGCAGTCACTCCCAAGTGTCTTCTTGGAGCGAATCCTCTCTATCATCTCTAACTTTATTGATAGTGGTGACTGGAGTTCTGCTGAAGGCCTAGTCTTCCAAAACGTAGCTCTTCTCGCCACCTTCTACGTCATTGGACTTCTTGCAAATATCATCTCTACCCAGGGTATGGCTATTGTCACCCAGGGAGCTCTGCAAAAATGGCGTTCAAAGATGTTCTCGCACATGCAGGACTTGCCTATTAGGTACTTTGATACGCATCTCAATGGCGACATCATGAGCTATTACACCAATGATATTGACGCAATGCGCCAGATGATTGGTACCAGTCTTCCAAACCTCCTCTTTACCTCTGTGGTTATCATTGCAGTAGTATTCATCATGTTTTACTACAGCGCACTTATGGCCATGGTTGTTCTGTTTGGATTCTCTTTGATGGGCCTTGCTACTAAAAACCTTGGTGGTAAGTCCGCAAAGAACTTTGTTAAGACTCAGAAAACCACCGCAGATGTTGAGGGTCACATTCAGGAAATGATGAATGGCGAGAAGGTCGTTAAGGTCTTTAGCCATGAGGCAGAAACTATTGAATCATTTGACAAAATCAACGATGAACTGATGGTTGTTGCAAGAAATGCAAACCTTTATGCCAACACGCTTATGCCTATCCTCAACAATCTGGGCAACATTATGTACGTTGTAGTTGCTGTAGTTTCTGGTGTGTTTATTACTCTGAACATTCAAAACGTTTCTTTGTCTGGACTGCCTTTCACCATTGCTGTAGCTGTCCCCTTCCTCAACATGACACGTCAATTCTCCGCCCAGATCAACCAGATTTCTAGTCAGATTAACTCTGTTGTTATGGGTATCGCTGGTGCTAATCGAGTTTTTGAGCTACTTGATGAACCAGCAGAGACTGAAGAAGGTTACGTTACTTTAGTCAACGCAGAAACCATTGACGGTAAAGTTCAGGAAGCTGAGTACCGCACCGGTTACTGGGCTTGGAAGTATCCACACAGTGACGGCACGGTTACTTACACCCCTGTTAAGGGAGACGTTCGTCTCTTTGATGTTGACTTTGGCTACGAGCCTGGCCACACCGTGTTGCATGATATTTCTCTGTACGCAAAGCCTGGTCAGAAGGTTGCTTTTGTTGGTGCAACAGGTGCTGGTAAAACAACCATTACTAACCTGCTCAACCGCTTCTATGACATTGAAGACGGCAAAATTCGCTACGACGGCATCAACATTAACAAGATTAGAAAGAGCGCTCTTCGTCGTGCTCTCGGTATTGTTCTGCAAGACGTCAACCTCTTTACAGGTACCGTCTTGGATAACATCCGCTACGGCCGTCTTGATGCTACTGATGAGGACTGCGTGAAGGCCGCAAAACTTGCTGGTGCCGATGACTTTATCAGACGTCTTCCAGATGGTTACCACACCATGCTTAAGGACAACGGCAGCGCCCTCTCCCAAGGACAGCGCCAGCTCATCTCCATTGCTCGCGCAGCAGTCGCAGATCCACCAGTCATGATTCTGGACGAGGCTACCTCCAGCATTGACACACGTACCGAAGCAATTGTCCAGCGTGGTATGGACGCTCTGATGTACGACCGCACCACCTTTGTTATTGCTCACCGCCTTTCTACGGTTAGAAACGCAGATGTTATTGTCGTACTTGACCACGGTCGCATTATTGAGCGCGGTACACACGACGAACTTCTCGCCAAGCGAGGAACGTACTACCAGCTCTACACAGGCGCCTTTGAGCTTGAGTAACGTCTGACACGTAAAACGCAAAACGCCTTGTCATCTTGGTGGCAAGGCGTTTTTTGTGTATATGTACAGACTTCTTAGGCGAGAAGAACGTGATGTAGATCTTCTACCGTATCTACAATTGCAAC
>CAURGZ010000084.1:0-3954 GCA_963524285.1 uncultured Atopobium sp. | reverse complement strand
CTCTCAAAAGAGATTCTGCCAAGGCATGTACAGTCTGCAATATATGCTCAGATTATGAGAAAACAGCTCACCAAGTATAAGCTTGAGCCAGTTGCTGCAATTTATCTGGGCACCAAAGAGCAAAAAGATAAGCCTTCATTTGCTCTTGCAGGCATGGCAACAGAAGCGGCAACAGAACATATTTGGAACATGAATCCGGAAGATAAAAAGCTCAGGGACCAGGCAGTTATGGTTGTGTCTCAAAACTCAGCGGAGTTTGCAGACTACTTGGACGCTTGGGAGAGTTTAATTGCTCAGAAGGTTCAAGCCATGCTTTCTGGAGATGTCCGAGCTAATCCTTGCGATAAGGATGCATGTAAGTATTGTCCAGTAAAACTGTGCGACAAGAGGAGGTAAGCTACTATGGCTGATACACGTTATACGCCCGGTCAAGAAAAGACCATCAAGACGCTTGATAAGCCTCTTTTTGTTGCAGCAGGTGCTGGTTCAGGAAAAACTTTTACGCTTACACAGAGAATTGTGTGGGCTTTAAAAGAAGGCTCGGGAACTGACGGAAAGCCGTATCTGAGTAGTCTTGACCAGGCATTGATTATTACGTTTACCAATGCCGCAGCTACAGAAATTAAGGAGCGCGTTAGGGAAGCTCTAGAAAAAGAAGGTCTTCACAGCGCAGCGTTGCAGGTTGATGATGCGTGGATTAGTACCATCCACGGTATGTGTAGCAGAATCTTAAAGATTCATGCACTTGATTTGGGTCTTGATCCTGAGTTTGAAATCATTAACGACATGACCAGAAATCAGCTGGTCAATATATCTATTGAAGAAGTACTCAGAGAGCTTTCTCAAGATGAAAGCTATGCTGAGTTTCTCTCAACCTATGCAGGGAACAGAGATGCACTGAAGTCTCGTATTGAAACACTGATTTCATATGCTCAGTCATCTCCTGTAGGAATGGATGCTATTTCATTTGTAGGGGATAGCTCTGACCTGGAAGTTCTAAAAGCGGAGCTTGAGAATCTCTGTGGTGCACTTGAAGCGCTAAAGGGTGCAATTGTTGCCACAAAACCAGATGAAGCAGAGCAGTTACAAAGTGTTCAATCTGAACTTTCAAGTAAATTGCAGCAACACTTGATTCTCTCGCTCACTGATTTTGACCAGGCGTTTTGGGATACGTTGCAAAAAGCACTCAAGATTGGACGTTCCTCAAAAGAAATAAAAATTGTAAAAGATGAAGCTACGTACCAGCTTAAAGTTTGTAGCGCTTTATTTGGACTTATTCAGGACACGTCTGAGGGTCAGTGTCTGAAAGATGTTACTGAGCAGGTCTACAAGCTCTTTAAACAGAAGAAACTTGCTGTTGGCGGCCTTGATAACGATGACCTTTTGCATCTAACGGCAAAGGTGTTCGAAGAGCATCCAGAGATTGCAGCTGTTTACACAGATAAATTCAAGCTTGTAATGGTTGACGAGTTCCAAGATACGGACCAGCAACAGGTGCAGATGATTAAGAGTCTCTCAGGTAAAGATGCTCAATATCTCACCACAGTTGGTGATGCGCAGCAGTCAATCTATCGATTCCGCGGTGCTGATGTTGATGTGTTCTTTAGACGTCAAGCAGAGGTTTCAGAAGATTTGCAACCCCGTCTTGTAGATAATTTCCGCAGTCACAACGAAATTTTGCGATTTGTTGCAAAGGTTTGCAGCGCTGACGGCATGATACCTAACTTTATGGATCTGTCCGCTGGGCGAGAAGAACCTGCAACTCCGTTCATTGCTCATTCGCCTCGCGTATATTTTGAAGTCACAAAATTTGAAAAGTCAGGAAATTCTAAGCCAGGCGATGACGTTACAAGAAGCCAGCTTGTTGCGTATCAACTTGCAGACAGAATCAACACGCTTATGCAGGATGAGAAGATCCAAGCAAAAGATGTTGCAATTTTGATGAAATCAGTTAAAAAGGCACAGCCCTATATTGAGGCACTTCGTACCTTTGGAATTGAAAGCGTGGTTTCTGGAGCTTCAACGTTTGGTGAGCAGCCTGAGGTTCAGCTGATTGGTAGTCTTTTACAGTCACTCGCAAATATGTACGATTCATACGAGGGACTGTTTCCTGTGCTCTCGAGTGAGATTTTTAGTCTTGATGCATCTGACCTGCTTCTCTTGGGCACTAATTTTGGAGAAAATGGCCAGAGGATTACCAATAGAGATATTGCAGAGTCAGTGGTAAATGACGCATTTTATCCACCTTTTGAGATAAGTCCAAAGCTCAAAAATGCTTTAGAGGTGTTGAGTAACGCTCGTAGTTCTCTTTCAAACAAGAGAGTTTCAGACGTTATTAAAAAGGTAGTTCTTGATGCTGGATGGATTTCTCGTCTTCAAAAGATGGGTAATGAGGGACAGTCAAAGATTGCAAATATCTTTGCAGCTCTTGAGCAAATTGATAGCTTGCAAAAGGAGCTGAGCATTGGCGTAGCTTCAGTCGCAAAAGCGTTTAGTCAATGGTGTGATACAGCTAAAGAGTCGCCAAAGGTGCTTCACTGCAGCACTCAAAACGCCGTAACTTTTATGACTATTCATGCTTCTAAGGGATTGGAATTTCCTGTTGTTGCTGTTGTAGGAGCTGTATCTGGCCCTAAGGCAGGCGCTGGTAGTGAACCATTTTTGCATGTTAAAAAAGACGATTCGTATCAGATTACATTCTCAAGCAGTTCTAAAAAACTTCATGAATTGTATGACGACTGTCATGAGGTCCCTACAAGCCTTGATGAGTGTAAGAATCTTCTTGAGTGGAGAATGTTCCTGGAAACTCAAGAGAATGAGTTTGAAGAGCAGGAGCAGAACCGACGTCTGTATGTTGCTTTAACACGCGCTCGAGAAGCAGTCATTCTTACTTCAACCATCGACCTTACAAAAGAAGGAATTAATCCTCGTTATACACGCAAGATTACAGATGCCTTGTTTAAAGAGCCGCCACTTTCTGCTGGTGAGCATCCGTTTGAATATGGTGGAGATCTTACTGGTTGTATGCGTGTGGTTCAGGGTTCTGGCAAGAAGGATGAGCCAATTCAGGTCGAAGGTTTAGAGTTGGTTGAACCTTTTGGCGACAAGTCCGAACCTTCTGATTGCAAGCCAAGTGAAGAGGAAAACTCTCAGGCTGTTGAAACGTTTGACCTCTATGAGAAGGTTCAGCTGAGCGTTGCAGCAGAAACTGCGTACGACCAGCGAAAAGATTTCTTTAGTTACTCATCAGCTCACCAACAAATGGCAGAGAACTTTAAGGTCGAGAATAACCAGAAACTTGAAGACCAGTCTCAGGTAGAACGCCAGGAACATGAGGAGGATAACCTTCAATCAGTACCTGAGACTTCTGTTGTTTTGCCTGACACATTAGCTGACGATGGAGTAGACCCAACCAACCTGGGCTCAGCCTTCCACGAGCTTGCTCAGATTATGGTTGAGACTCAGTCTAAGGTTGATGAACAAACTATTGATAGATTGTGCTTGAAGAACAGTGTTCCTCAGCGCGCGGTATCCAGGGTTAAACAAGCACTTGAGCTGTGGAGCAATTCTGCAATCAGGCAAGAAGCTTTAGCTCATGATGTGGTTATTGCGGAGTCTCCCTTTACGCTACAGGTTGATTCTGAATATGGGAACTATGTAGAAGGAGCCATCGATCTTCTCGCTTATAATAAGGGAAGTAAAGATGCGCTGGTAGTTGACTATAAAACAGGCGATAAAGGTCTTAGTGCTACTCAGATTTATGAGCATCATCAGATGCAGGCAAACTTCTATGCCTACGTCTTGATGCAATGCGGATTTACTAAGGTTGAGTGCGCATTTGTTTGTGTTGAGGTTGAAGAAGCTGGTCAGCCACACGTTGCTCGTTACACGTTTGATGTAAACCATCAACCACGGCTTTAAGGAGGCAAGAACGTGCCTTTTGCACATGTTGTT
>CAURGZ010000083.1:0-3973 GCA_963524285.1 uncultured Atopobium sp. | reverse complement strand
ATCATCAAGCTGACCGTGGGCACCAAAACGTTCCTCTTCACGGGAGACGCACCCACAAGCGCCATCCTGGACTCCAATCCTGGCCACATTGACGTGCTTAAGCTCTCCCATCACGGCTCCCGAACAGGCACAAATGAGCAGCTGGTTCGCAGGCTCTCGCCCACCTACGCCATCCTTTCGTACGCCTTAGACAACTCCTACGGCCATCCCATGCAGTCGGTCCTGAACGCCCTCCATAAACATTCCGTTGAGGTTTGGGGAACGGGCGCCAACGGAACCATTACCATTACCTGCGATGGTACAACCATTGATATATCTAGCGAGAAAAACGGTACCGTTGTAGCGCCCACCTCACAAGAAAAATCTAGCACGTCGTCGACATCGAGGTCCAAGTAATGAAAGCAATCATTGATCGATTTGAAGACAACAATCTTGCCGTGCTTGAACTAGATGACCAGCCAGGCAATATACTGACCGTTTCTATCAACGAGCTACCAAGCAATGCTTGTCAGGGTGACGTTCTTTACTACCAAGATGGCACGTGGGTGCTAGCCGAGGAAGAAACGATCCAACGTCAAAACGATATCGATGCGCTGTTCAACTCCTTGCTTGCGCATGACGAAGACACGGCAACTGAGTAACCCCAGATAAAGACTAAAATATGCGATTTTAGAATATTTATAAAACTGCACGTTAACCCATAAATATGCGATTTTCGCATATTTTGTAAGACATCTATCTACCTGCATAAATAAAAAAGACGCCTTCTCGAGAAAGACGTCTATATACGATACTTTTATTCAAGAAAAAATATGATATATTACGTATGCCGATGGCGCGCAGCCTCGCTCTGCATAGAGGGAGGGCACGCCATCGGCTTTATAGGGCCATGATAGCCGCAGCCATTCTCTTCTCGTCTTCAGCTAGAAGTACTCGCATCGTCTAACCCTATCGACTCCAGCCATTTTTGCACTTCACTAAAAGTATACGTGCCTTTTACCGCTAACCCTGGTATCACACGAGAAGCACCGCACTCCTTCTTGTACTCCTCAATCATGTTGCCAAATCCTCCGCCGCCGTGCGTGCAGAACGGAATGACTGTCTTACCACTCAAATCCGTTGCCCGTAAGAACGAAAGCACCGGAGGAGCAAATGTTTTTAGCCAGTTAGGAGATCCTATAAAGACGGTTTCAAAGTCAGCAACGTTAATCTCGTATTGCATCAACGTAGGACAAACGCCCTTTTCTATTTGAGCCCTAACTTCTTTTACCGCCGTGTTATACGAGAAAGAATACGGATCTTGAGGCTTAAGCTCCAGCAACTTAGCATCTGTAATCAGCGCAATATCCTCCGCAAGCCTTCTTGTGATGCCGGAATACGAATAATACACAATCAAAGACTTCATGTAAGAATCCCCACTACCGGTCGAGAAGAACGTGCTTTTGCAGCATTACGTCAAATCCATGCTAAACAAAAAGCCGCTCTAAGGCGGCTAATAACAACGGCCAGGATTTGCACCTGGGTCATCTCCAACAAGGGCACTGCTAATTGTGCTACACGTTGTTAATGTAATTCTACATTCCTTCAATATAATGTCAACAAAAATAAGTTATGACCAGCGCTTTCCGTCTGGATCTAAATGAGATAGCCAATCTTTATCGAACATCACCAGTCAAAATGTCACTACGCTAAACCTAAAGATACCCGCGCAAATCCATATCAAATAGAATTGGACGGGTATCTTTATTAACTATTATACCTAATTTTAGCCAGAATGCCACTGCGTCAAAACACGCTCTCTTTCAAGCCCGTCTTGCACGATCTTGTCGAGCTGCTCTTGAGTAGTTACAGGTTCCTTCAAATCCATTTCTTTCCTTTCGACAGATTCCGTCCGCTCGGACGTTTACGAGTAGCATTACCCTTGCTACGAGGTAGGTACCGCTTTTCCGCAACGGTTGCGTATATGAAAAAAGCCACTTTTCAGTGGCTTAAATCAACGAAAATAGATACACTTGCTAGTTAAAGGACGAGCCAACGGCTGGACTGAGTCGGGTTTGTTGGTGAATAAAATGCACCTGCTCTTGTAGGTGCATTTTTTAATATGCTCCATCTGCCGTTATCACAAATCACATAGATTTTGTAAGTGGCTTAAATCAACGAAAATTAATTGATTAGGTTGTTTACCAAGAAACAACAGGGACTGTTCTCTCCTGCTTGAACTGCTCTATCTCTTCGAGTGTAACTTCATCAAGAGTTCGCTCACCAATGAAGATGTCGGCTAGACTTGCATTAAACTTCCAATCCTTTGCTTTCCAGTCCCAAGAAAAAGGAAGCCCATTTTCAATTTTAACTAGAAGAAGACGGTCGTCACTCGCCATATAATGCGTTCCCATTAGCTGACACCTCCAATCTTTTAACAGCAATTGCCTTAAATGCCTTCGGGCGTCATGTGGATGACAATTTTGACTTCATTATATAATCAGTAACTCTTAGTCAAACCAGATCTTTACAACATTGCCGTCTCCGGAAGTGATATCCACAAGCGTGCCACTCTCGCCAGTCTTTGCAGCATCCATAAGCGCATCAAGGTTGATGTTAGAGAGCTGCTCCTGAGTCTCCTGATTAAGATAACTTCCGCTGACCTGAATTCCTGAGTTCAAAACAAACTTTGCCAGGCCAAGAGGTACGCACATATCTACAACGTCGCCGTCGTCGGAGACAACGTACACGTGCAGTCCGTGTTTAGCAGAGCCATTGCCCAGACGAACGCCCCTCTTCTTGCTGTTGTCAGTTTCGTCGTTCTTCTCGACTTTGACCATGCTCTTACCAAAAAGCTTGCCAAAGCTGAAACCTGAAGACTGAGCAGCAATACCCTGATTGTCCTGCTCGGTGGACTCTTCTACGATCTCCACGGGCTCGTCAGCTGCTACGGAAACAACCTCGGCAGCGCTCTCCTGAGCTGCAGCGCTTTCCTGGGCAGCAACGCTCTCCTGTGCAGAAGCGCTTGCGCCACTCAAAAGCTCGTCAACGGACACTCCAAGGAAGCGCGCAAGATCTGGCAACAGCGAGATGTCCGGATAGTTAATGTCGTTCTCCCACTTGCTCACCGCCTGCGGGCTCACGTTCAGCTCCTTTGCCAGACGCTCCTGCGTTGCAGTTTTAGCCAAACGAAGTCGCGCAATACGACGACCAAGGGTCTCAGATGAAGTAGTCATAGTTGCTCCTTTTCTCAACTCATTATCACTGAAATGGCATGCGGGCCGCTGATTTCACTATGAGTCGTAACAATACGTTCAACAAGAACGCATCAGTTGAGTTGGGTATCGCAACGGTTTCCAGCCACTCAACAGCAGGTTGAGTTCGCAGGTAAACAATGCTTTTTGACCGAAAATTACTTGCCCTAAAATCATTCTCCTACTACCATTTAACCAAGAAACTTTTGATGTTTAGAAAGGTCTGTCTATGGCTGGCGAGAAGAACTGGGTGTTCTGGACCAGTGGCGCGCATATTGTTTCTGGTTTTGAGCAATGTGCTACAGACGGTTTTGTTGGCGTTGACGCAGACGGCATCGTGTACCTCTTTGATAACAATCAAAATGTCTTTGCTTCGGCTCATGCTTCAGATATTGAGGGAACCGTCAGTAGCTGGAGAGTCACCTGGCTTACCATTGATGATAAAAGATATGTCCTAGAGTTTGTTCCTCTTGCAGATAAGATTGCTCCTCGCCTGATTTTTGGAGCCATAAGCAATGTCTTTATGCAAGAGCTCCATCACGGAGATCAGGAGAAGGTCCCTCGTGAGCTCCTTGAAGACTTCAAGATTGCATTCGAGAACGCCAAGTATAGGCGCTAGCTCAAACTAATTTTTTGAATTATTCATATCTTTGCGGAGGTACGATCCACCGATATCGGCGCCGGCGGATGAACTGCCTCCCATTTCTTGGACACGAGAAATGGGAGGCAGTTCAAAACAC
>CAURGZ010000082.1:0-4011 GCA_963524285.1 uncultured Atopobium sp. | reverse complement strand
GTCAGTGTATCGCCATCTACCGAGAAGATCAGCTTAAGTTCAAAGTCATAGGGGTAGGCCTTGCGAGTCTCTTCGGTACTTTTTAGCTGGAGCGTTACAGAAGAGGGACTCTGCTCGACAACCTCAAACTGGTTGAGGCGAGCAAGTCCGTGACGGGCAAGAGAGATGGTGCCTTCTGCAGACTCTGCTTCACCGTCTTTGAGAACGCCAACAATGGGGAAGAGGATGGGAGCACGTCTTGGCCACCAGTTGGAATCTCCCTGCCAGAGGTATTCTGACTCACCTTTGCGTAAGCTCATGAGCTGCGCGCCCATGGTGTCAATTGAAGCGGTAAGAAAGTTGCTAGAAATGGAAATAATTTCAGACATAAATGCCTCCAGCTAAAGAATAAGCCAGCCTCTTTTGAGACTGGCTTAGTATACCAAGTTAGAAGTGCAGAAAGACTAGTTGTTGTCTGCCATCTGAGCCTGAACAGCAGTGATTGCAACAACACCAACAATGTCGTCAGCGGAGCAACCACGGGAGAGGTCGTTGACAGGACGAGCAATGCCCTGAAGAATTGGACCGTATGCCTCAGCACCACTGAAGCGCTGAACAAGCTTGTAGCCAATGTTGCCAGCCTCAAGGTTAGGGAAGACTAGGATGTTTGCGTTTCCTGCTACCTTAGAGAATGGAGCCTTGAGCTTACCAACCTCAGGAACAAGAGCTGCATCAAGCTGAAGATCGCCGTCGAGTGCAAGCTCAGCGTTCTTCTCGTGAGCAAGCTTTGTGGCCTCCTGAACCTTCTCGGCAGTTGCGCCGCCAGCAGAGCCCATAGTGGAGTAGGAGAGCATGGCAACGCGAGGCTCGTCGCTCATGAATGCGCGCCAAGAATCAGCGGAAGCAAGAGCAATCTCGGAGAGCTCCTCTGCAGATGGATCAATATTGAGACCGCAGTCAGCAAAGAGCAGAGTGCCGTCCTCGCCAAAGTCAGTTGAAGTGCTCATAATAAAGAATGCAGAAACAAGCTTGGTACCAGGAGCGGTCTTGATGATCTGCAGTGCAGGTCTCAAGGTGTTTGCGGTAGAGTGGCAAGCACCAGAAACCAGGCCGTCAGCATCGCCCATTTTGACCATCATGGTTGCAAAATAGGTAGCGTCGTTCATCTGCTTGCGAGCTTCCTCAATGGTGACGCCCTTGCGAGCACGAAGTTCAGCAAACTTCTGAGCATATGCCTCATGGCGCTCGTCAGTAGCAGGGTCTACTACCGTTGCGCCTGGAACATTAATCTGCTCAGGATTGCCCAGAATAATGACCTTTGCAATACCTTCTGCAACAATCTTTTTAGCTGCATCGATGGTACGCTGGTCCTCTCCCTCTGGAAGAACAATAGTCTTTACGTCGGACTTAGCGGTTTCTTTCATACGGTCAAGAAACTTGCTCATGTGTCGTGCTCCAATCATACTTTGATATCTGTGCCTCGTTGAATTTTGCACTTCTCAGCTTGTAGTTTGTATAAAAGCTAGACACAAAAAGCCAAGAAATGCATTTTCATACCAGTTGCATATTTTACGCCTAACGGCACAGCTTTGCGCCCCGCATGACTCACTTTATGGCCACGTGTTAAAATGAGTGAAGTTTCACATACAAATCCTGCGCACTTAGGCGCACACGGAGGTTTACATGTCTATCAATCATGGTCTTCCTGCCGGTTTTAACCCCGACAACTACGATGTTATTGTTGTTGGAACTGGCTATGCGGGTGCAGTTGTTGCTCGTCGTATGGCAGAAAACTGCAATTCAAAGGTAGCAATCTTTGAGCGCAGAAACCACATTGCCGGTAATGCTTACGATCGCCTTGATGACGCAGGCGTTCTTGTTCACGAGTACGGTCCACACATCTATCACACCATGAGTGACCGTGTTCACCAGTTCCTCTCGCGCTTTACTGAGTGGACTAACTACCAGCACAAAGTTCTGGCTAATATTAACGGCCAGCTGATGCCTGTTCCTTTTAACCACCAGTCTTTGAAGCTTGCTTTTGGAGAAGAGCGTGGCGAGAAACTCTATCAGAAGCTGGTTCTCACGTTTGGCGAGAACGTCAAAGTTCCTATCATGGAGCTTCGCGAGAAGAACGATCCAGATTTGGAAGAGATTGCTGACTATGTTTATGAGAACGTCTTCCTGCACTACACCATGAAGCAGTGGGGAAAGACTCCAGACCAGATTGACAAGTCCATCACAGGTCGCGTTCCAATCTTTGTCGGCGATGATGATCGTTACTTCCCAGGTGCAACCTATCAGGGCATGCCAAAAGAGGGCTACACCAAGCTCTTTGAGAACATGCTTGACCATGATTTGATTGATGTCTTCCTAGATGTTGATGTTCGCGACATTATGAAGCTCACCGCTTCTAACGTGGCTGTTTGCGAGAAACCATTTGCTGGTGAGGTAATTTACACCGGTCCTCTGGATGAGCTTTTCAACCTTGATCAGGGCGCTCTGCCATATCGTACGCTTGATATGCAGTTTGAGACGCTTGATCAGGACCAGTTCCAGCCTGTTGGTACCGTCAATTACACCACCAGTGAGGACTTTACTCGTATCACCGAGTTCAAGAATATGACTGGTCAGGTTCTTCCTGGTAAAACAACTATCATGCGTGAGTACTCACACGCCTATGTTCCAGAGAGTGGCCAGACCCCTTATTACGCTATTCTCGAGCCAGAAAATCAGGAGCTCTATCGCTCTTACAAGGAGCGCACTTCTGGCATTCTGAACTTCCACGCAGTTGGTCGTCTTGCTGAATATCGTTACTACGATATGGATGGCGTTGTTGCTTCTGCTTTGGAACTTTCTGACGAGCTTATTGCTCATCAGGCATAGGGAGCTTGCATGAAAAAGACAATCACCTTTGGTATTCCATGCTATAACTCTTCGGAGTACATGGATCACTGCATTGAGTCTATTCTTGAGGGCTCTGATTACGCCGATGACGTGCAGATTGTTATTGTTGATGACGGCTCTGTAAAAGATGACACCGCTGCTAAAGCTGATGCTTGGCAGGAACGCTACCCCAACATGATCAAGGCAGTTCATCAAGAGAACGGCGGCCACGGCATTGCTGTTATGAAGGCTGTTTCTCATGCTGATGGTGTGTACTTTAAAAACATTGACTCAGATGACTGGGTAGATGGTGATGCTCTGAAGACCTTCCTTCAGCAGCTCCGCACCTTTATTGCCTCTGACAACCCTGTTGACCTGGTACTTTCTAACTACGTCTACGAGCACGTTGAGGATAACACCCAAAACTTTGTGGACTATCGCGACGCGGTTCCTACCAACAAGATTATTGGCTGGGACGAGATTGGCCGCTTCAAGCTGTCTCAGTACCTTTTGATGCACGCAATTACCTATCGCGTTGAGGTTCTGCGCTCTGCAAATATTCAGATGCCTGAGCACACCTTCTATGTGGATAACGTCTATGCCTACGTTCCATTCCCTAAGGTAAAGACTATCTACTACGTTGATGTTGACTTGTATCGTTATTTTATTGGTCGAGACGATCAGTCGGTTAACGAGAAGGTCTTAACAAGTCGCGTTGATCATTATTGGCGCGTAGCGCGCAATATGATGCACGCATATCACATCTACGACGACATCTCTTCTCCACGTCTTCAGACGTACATGATGAGCTACTTCACCATCATCATGGCTATCTGCTCAGTCTTCTCTAAGATGAGCGACCGCGAGGATGCCATGGACCAGCTGGAGGAGCTCTGGGATGAGCTTCGCGCTTATGACAAGAAGATGTACCGCAAGGCTCGCTATGGTCTGGTAGGCACCGCTACAAATCTTCCTGGCAAGATTGGTAAGACGGTCACTATTGGTGGCTATCGTGTAGCTCAGAAGGTTGTTAAGTTCAACTAAACGTTCTTTCAAATCTAAAAGCAAAACCCTCGCATCCTGAACTGCCTTCCATTTCTTGGACACGAGAAATGGAAGGCAGTTCATATACGGGTGATTATGATT
>CAURGZ010000081.1:0-4012 GCA_963524285.1 uncultured Atopobium sp. | reverse complement strand
GCTGCAATTTCTTCAGCCGAGGGTCCACCAATGTTAGGAGTGCAAGCCGTAAACACAATGCTGGTAGAAAGCACAAGTGTAAGCACTAGCATAAAAAGTAGTCTACGCTGTTTCAAGAAAGTCCCTCCAACACCAAAGCTCTCTAGATTGACAATGTCCTTTCTTGGCGACACTTTTTTAACGAAGTTCATTCTGCTCAATCTAGGTATCGTCTGAGTGCATTACTTATTCTGTGAAATCGTCAAATCAAACTGCTCGGTCTTCTCGTCTTCAAGACTGGTTCCATCTGCAACATGGGAATACTTAAAAGTTCCCTGAGATTCAGAAAGCTTAGCCAGAGGTACATCTGTGGAGCTATCAACTACAAACTCATAGAATCTCTCACCAGGCTCAAGAACATTAAAAGCTGTTCCAAACACAGTGGAATCCGAATTATCCAGACTAAAGTCATATGAGGCCGTCTTATCGGACTTGTTGATTACCTCAAAAACATAACCTTCGGTTTGACCGCTTGGTGTTGTGGCGATTCCAACATATCTGACGTACATGTCGTCATTGTCAACAACAACCCTGTTGACCTCGGTAACTACCTTAAAATTCATATAAAAGTCATCATGGGAGGAATAATTTCCTCCAATAGTTCCCTTACCCGTAAGTGCATCAAATGGAGCATATTTAAGAGAAGAGTAATCACCTGAGGTTTTAGTTACTTGGGTAAGCACTGCCTTGGAACCGTCAGAGCCCTCAATGGTCATCTGACCTGAGGAATCAACGGTTGCTGTATAGCTTCCGGCGTTGCCAGCAAGGGTGATGGTAATCTTGCCATCGGCATCAGCGGTCCAGGTAAAGGGCTTCTGAGCACCAAAACGGATGAATAGTCCAGTGCCGTCGTCGGAAAAGTCATAGCCGTAAATGGCCTGGAATGTGTCTCTTGCTGTTGGATAGACACTCTCGGGAATCTCGCCCTTCTTTGGATCACTAATAGACTTTGCTTCCCAAACGCCCACAAACGGAGCAAGAGCAGCTTTCTTCTCTTCTGCTTCCTTCTGAGCTGCAATTTCTTCAGCCGAGGGTCCACCAATGTTAGGAGTGCAAGCCGTAAACATAACACCAGTAGAGAGCGCCAAGACAAGCGCAAGAACTGGCAGCAATTTATGTTGTTTCATCGAGTGTCCTTTCAGTGGTAGTGAGCACGCTGAAGATATGCGTTCTTTTGTTACTCAGACTTAGGAGGGATGTTTAGATCAAGCTGTACTTTCTCCCTTTCCGAAACAGGTGTATAGGTTGTTCCGTTATTGTAGCCAATAGAAACCGTGGCTTTTGGATTGGAAAGTGCCACAAGAGATCCAGGTGTCTGCGAGACATTAGGAACGAACAAATAGAACTTCTCACCAGGTTGTAAGGAGGCTTGACCAAAGGCATTCAGAGGACCAACTCGATCTCCAAGAGAGAACTCTCCGTAAAATGAGTCAGGACACTTGTTGATAATCTCAAATACGTAACCTTCTTGAGAGCTTCCCGGTACCTGAGCGATAGCGTACAGATTCATATACAGCTTATCTGTATCGATAAGAACTTTATTGACCTCTCGAGTTATTTCAAAATTCTTGAACTTGAGATCGTCATACCTAACCATGGTTGGTACGGTACCTTTATTGGTAAGTTGATCAAATGGCTGATAGGTAGCACTTGCATAGTCTCCAGCAGTAGTTGAAATCTGCTTAAGCTCGGCGTCAGTCTCATCGTCGCCTGTGCCCTTGAGCCTTAACCTGCCAGTCTCAGCGTCAATCTGTCCCGTAAAAGAACCCGCAGTACCCTCAAGAGTAACGGTAATCTTTCCTTCTGCATCAACAGTCCAGGTAAAAGGCTTCATTATGCCAAAGCGAGTAAACAAGCCAGTTCCATCCTCAGCAAAGCTGAAAGCATAAATTGCATGGAACTGTTCTTTATAATCGTCGTAGGCTTCTCCCTCCCTCAGGTTTCCTAGTCCGGGTTCAAAGATGTCATAAGCTTCCCAAACACCTACGATCTGACCAGCAGACTTTTTGTTTCCTGCGGGACTGTTATCCCCTGATGAGCATGCACTAAGCACTGCACTTACGGAAAGCACCAGTGCGAGCAGACATCCTAACAGCATTTGACGCTTTTTCATTAAACTTCCTTCCATACGTGCAGCGATATAAAACTAACTCTTAACTGTTACTTGCTCTGCCCAGTAGGCAAATCAAATGTCACGGTTTTCTCGTCATTATGAAGGGCGCCATTGCTAGAGTGGTCATACTCAAGAGTGCCTTTTACATCTGTGACTTCAGAAAGTGACTTATCTCTACGTTGGTTATTAAGAACATACTCATAGACTCTCTCACCTGGCTCTAACACGTTAAATCCATAAGCCCAATAGCCATCGGTTGGATCTTGAATAGTAAATTGATAGCCGGTTGTATAAGGAGTTCTATTAATAACCTCAAAGACATAGCCTTCAAAACCCTTAAGGTCTTTAAGGGAAGCGATGCCAATAAGCCTTACATAGAGCTCATCGGTATCAACAATGACCTGATCAAGCTCAGTGGTGATAGTAAAGCGTAGTTTAGTTTCATGCGATGACTTGTTTTTAGAAATGTTGCCCGTTCCTGTTAATGGATTAAAGGGCTCATACCTAATATGAGAATAATCACCTGAGGTCTTGCTTACCTGAGTAAGGATAGCTTTAGAACCATCAGAGCCCTCAACGGTCATCTGACCTGAGGAATCAACGCTTGCTGTATAGCTTCCGGCATTACCTGCAAGGGTGATAGTAAGCTTTCCATCGGCATCAACAGACCAGGTAAAGGGCTTCTGAGCGCCGAAGCGAACAAACAAACCAGTACCATCGTCAGAGAAGTCATAACCATAAATTGCTAGATAAACATCTCTAACATCTTTGTACATGTCTTCAGTGACTGTGCCATTTTTTTGATCCTCAATTGACTTGGCTTCCCAAATACCTACAAAGGGAGCAAGAGCAGCTTTCTTCTCTTCTGCTTCCTTCTGAGCGGCAATCTCTTCAGGTGATGGTAAACCAAAAATATTAGGGCTACACGCAGTAAATACAACACCTGATGAAAGCGCAAGTACCAGTGCACAAGTCAGTGCTAGTTGACGTCTTTTCATTAAGCATCCTTTCGATAGGTGGGGTGCAAAATTAAAAAATTTAAGACTGTACTATCCAATATGTTACAATAAATCTCTCAAATAGGATAATTTTTTATATCCTGAACGGTTCTACCAGCTACAAGGAGGACGCTTTATGTCACTTCCAACTCCACCAGAAGCACCACAAAAACTCGCTCAAAAACAAGAAACTCTAAGCAACGTTTATCTTTACGATAAAAACGATACTTCTCCTATCCCTCTTACCTACGATGTAATTGATTTTGGTAAACCTCAGGGAGGCGCTAGTCCTCTTGTTGGTTGGGCAACTGGTGCGTTTTTTGCTGTTGGCGGCCTCTGGAATTTCTTTAATTTAAATGGTGAGGGTACCATCTTTGCAGGAATTCTTTTGTGTGCCATTGGTGGCTTACTTATTGCAGCTGGTTTCTTTATGAATGGCTATAGCATTATTGCCAATGCAAATGGATTCAGGTCTGGAACAGCCAATAGCGGAGAAGTTACCGAGTGGCCTGTTGATCGTGGTTACTTTACTGTTAAGGTCCGCCTTGGTACAAACAAGACAGCTCGCATGGCTATGAACAGCGCAACTCTAACTATTACTAGACCAGATAACCTTCCTCTTTCTGTTCAGCAAGTTACTTTCACAGGTTCTAACACTGCTGAACTTAAGCAGCGCTGTGAAGTACAGGCTGACCGCATCTGGAACTGGGCTGTTGCAAAGGGATATATCTTTTAACGTGTTTTAAAGGCTCGTTTGACCGCGAGCCACAAATCAAAAGATACCTTAAAAAGAAACGCCCCTAGAAATGAACTGCCTCCCATTTCTTATGTCCAAGAAATGGGAGGCAGTTCATATGCGGGT
>CAURGZ010000080.1:0-4027 GCA_963524285.1 uncultured Atopobium sp. | reverse complement strand
CTCATAAATCTTGGATGTAGGGTAAATCGCGTTGAGCTTGATTTAATGGCGGATTCTCTGCTTCGCATGGGATGCCGTATTGTTGAAGAAGATGAAGCTCAGGCAATTGTTATCAACACCTGTGCTGTCACCGCAGAAGCAGAAGCTAAAACGAGAAAAGCTGTGCGTAAAGCAGCGCTTATGCCAGGAGCCCCTCTTGTAGTAGCAACGGGTTGTGTTGCAAGTCTTTTTGCTGATGAACTTGCCTCGCTTGCTCCTAACGTTGTTGTAGAAGCCGAGAAGGACAAAGTTGCAGATAGGGTTCTTGAAGAGCTAGGTTTTGCACCAGAATCCGTAAGCGATGACGGACTTGTCATCTCCAAGCCTACTCCAACAGGCCGCACGCGCCCTGGCATTAAAATCCAGGACGGCTGTGACAATCGTTGCACCTTCTGTATTGTGTGGAAGGCACGTGGCGCAGGTAAGTCTCTTGATCCACGTGAAGTTGTTTTGCAGGTAAAAGATGCTATGAGCAGGGGAGCTCAAGAGGTTGTTCTTACGGGAATCAACCTTGGCAGCTATAAGGCTCAACTTGAGGATGAAGGTGGAAGAATCCTACGTCTTCCTGATCTTCTCGAGTATGTGCTTGAAAAAACCGAGGTTGGTCGCTTGAGGCTTTCTTCTCTTGAGCCGCCAGATGTAAATACTCGTTTGGTAGAGGTAATTGCTGCCTCCAATGGAAGAATTGCACCTTTCCTGCATATCTGCCTTCAGTCCGGCTGCGATGCTACGCTTGCTCGTATGGGTAGGGTGTATAGGACAGAGCTTTATCGTAAGGCCGTTGAGGAAGCTCGTTCCGTGCTGCCAACCATTGCTTTGGGAACGGACCTTATTGTTGGCTTTCCTGGAGAAACTGATAAAGAATTTGATGAGTCGTATGAGTTTTGTCGTCAGATGGGCTTTTCTAAGATGCATGTATTTAGGTATTCCAAGCGACCTGGAACGCCCGCGGCTACTGCTCCAAATCAGGTAGATCCAAAAGTGATGGCTGAGCGCGCAAAGAAAATGCGTGATCTGGGTAATGCTATGCGCTTTGATGCTGCTAAGAAGCTAGTTGGTACCTGCGATAATGTGGTGGTACAGTATCCTGGTAGGGGAATTTCTGGCGGTCTTTTTGATGTCCAGGTTGATCCTACTATTGAACTTGATGAACTTATCGCTATGCGCTTTGATGAAGTTTTACCTAATGGAACGCTAAAAGCTACTCGTTTGTAAATTGGGGGAACATGGAGCCAACACAGATTCGCTTAACTATTCCTGATTCAGTGGATCCTTTATATCTGACAGGTCCAGCTGATAGTTTGCTCAGAGAAATTGAAGCGTCATGTGCGGCTCTTATTTCAGTCAGAGGCAAAGCCATCTTTTTGTCGGGAACTTCTCAAGAAATTGAGCAGTTGACGCTTATTTTTTCTCACCTGATTCAAATGGTCGAGTCTGGATCTAGGCCCACGCTTGAAGACGTAAAGTTGCTGCTTGATAGTACAAAAAGAAATGCCAACTTAGAGCAAACGGGAACACGTACGCTGTTTGTAACTCATAAAGGCAAAGCAATTCAGCCTAAAACACAAGGTCAAATAGCGTATACCAAGGCAATTGCAAACAACTCTATAACCTTTGGTATTGGTCCTGCGGGTACCGGCAAAACCTATTTGGCAGTTGCCATGGCGCTTGCAGCTTTGACTTCTCAGCAAATCAGCCGAATTGTGCTGGTAAGACCTGTTGTAGAAGCAGGAGAGTCTCTTGGTTTTCTTCCAGGCACGCTTCAAGAAAAGCTGGATCCCTACATTAGGCCGCTCTACGACGCTCTCTTTGATATGACCTCTATGGAGTATGCTAATAACCTTATTGAACAGGGAATTGTTGAAATTGCTCCGCTCGCATTTATGCGTGGTCGTACCATGAATGACGCGTTTGTCATTATGGATGAGGCACAAAATACCACCCCTGAGCAGATGAAAATGTTTCTGACTCGCCTGGGTTTCTCGTCAAAGTTTGTGATAACTGGTGATGCAACACAGCGAGACCTTGTGGGCAAAAGTGGTTTGGACGTTGCTCGACAGGTGTTGGGTAATCTTGAAGACGTTGCTTTTGTTGATTTAGATAGAAATGATATTGTTCGCCACACGTTGGTTGGTAAGATAGTTGATGCATACACTGCGTATGAGAAAAAACAGCTAGGGGAGTAACGTGGTTAACGAGTACGACATTGTGATTGAAGAAGGCGTGGAGTCGCCAATTTCTGTGGAAGAGATTGAAGCCGATTGCAATCTTGTACTCTCTGAAGAGGGCGTGGAGCGCCCCTGTGCCGTCTCCATTTCTGTAGTCAGTGATGCAGAGATTCAGCAGGTAAACCTTGAGTGGCGAGAAAAAAATGCGCCCACTGACGTTATTTCACTTGAGGTAGAGCGCCCTGATGATCCAGATTTGGCTCCCGGTGAGATGTGTGAGCTGGGCGATATTATTCTGGCTCCTCATTTTATTGCTCGCCAGGCAAAAGAATATGGCACTACAGAGGCAGATGAGTTTAGGCTTATGCTTGTTCACGCCATGCTCCACCTGCTTGGATATGATCACATTGAAGACGATGAGGCAGAGGTTATGGAGGCTCGTGAGGACGCTCTTGTTGCTTTGCTTTCAACGGATAGGACTATTGAGCCAGTTGTATTGACTCGCCACCGTGAGGGGATTGACGAGTAATGATTCCGGGATCTAAAGGCAGACATCCAAGCTTTAAGCGCGGCCTTCTTTTTGCACTCCAAGGTGCTCGCCAAGCATTTGCTCAAGAGGCAAACCTGCGTCGTATGGCCGTTGCTGCTGCAGTAACCGTGGTGGCGGGATTGTTTGTTGGTTTAGATGCTGTGAGCTGGGCACTTGTTCTTGCTTGTATTGGTGCGGTTTTAACCACAGAACTTCTCAATACAGCAATAGAAACCGTGGTAGATCTGGTCTCTCCAGAGTTTCACCCCATGGCTGGTAAAGCTAAAGATATTGCGGCAGCTGCATCGTGCTGCATTAGCATTACCGCAGCTCTTATAGGACTTTTGATTTTCTCGCGTGCAATTTTTCATTGGTAAGTTGGAGGACATATGACCGCCAATTCAGTTTCTGAAAACACTTCATCTGAGACCACTCCATTTAGGAGCGGCTTTGTTGCTTTAGTTGGTCGTCCAAGTGTTGGTAAGTCCACGCTTTTAAACGCTTGCATGGGCCAGAAAGTGGCTATCGCAAGCCCTGTTGCTCAGACAACGCGACGTCGTTTTAGGGCAGTGGTAAACGGTGAGAACTCCCAGCTGGTCATTGTAGATACCCCAGGCCTCCACAAGCCCAAAGACGCTCTTGGAAAAGAGCTCAACAAGGCAGCGCTCGGAGAGCTTAATGACTCTGATGTCATTGCTTTTTTGATTGATGCTACCAAGCCTGTTGGTCGTGGAGATGAATGGGTTGCCAATCATGTTGAGCAGGCGCATGCCGACTTTAAACTGCTGGTTATTACCAAGGCTGACATTGCAACTCCAGAGCAAGTAGCAGAACAGCTTGAGGCTGCACAGGCTCTTGCGCACTTTGATGACGTGCTTGTTGTTTCTGCTCCAGAAGACTTCAATATCCAGGCATTTATTGCGCTTGTTTCAGAACATCTTCCTGAGGGTCCCATGTGGTTCCCAGAGGATATGGAGACTGACGCATTGCCAGAAGACCTGGTAGCAGAGTTTGTTCGCGAGAAGCTTTTGCTGAACCTTCGTCAGGAAGTTCCCCATTCCGTTGCCGTTGTTTGTGATTCCTATGAGGTAGCAACGGATGGACACCTTTCTATTTCTGCCACCATTTTGGTTGAGCGAGAAGGACAAAAGGGCATCGTAGTTGGCCAGGGTGGCTCTATGATTAAGCGTGTTGGCGTTGAGGCTAGAAAAGATCTAGAGAAACTGTTTGGTCGCAAGGTTTATCTTGACCTGCAGGTGCGCGTTCAGCCTCTCTGGAGACGTGATGCCAA
>CAURGZ010000079.1:0-4064 GCA_963524285.1 uncultured Atopobium sp. | reverse complement strand
GATTAAGAACATGTCGATTCTTCGGCAGAACCTACCAAAGCTGCGCTATTTTGTGCGCCAGGCCTAAAAGCCGACGCTAACACGCTGCAGAATCATAATCACCCGCATATGAACTGCCTCCCATTTCTTGGACATAAGAAATGGGAGGCAGTTCAAATTTTTATGCAGGTCTATTTATTAACGAATCACAATCCGACTAAGACAGATAAATACAAAAAGACCTATACCTGTATTGACAATTTTTCCACCTAAACCCAAATCTATGTACGCTAAACAGTAAATAAATAGAGCTGAGAACAACCAAATAACTAGACACAAACATAGACTTTTAATTATCTTTTGAACTGTCCCGTCATTAAGAATGCGATAAGCCTTATCAAAGACACAAGCAACAAAAATGCACATTACAAAAGAAACCAATGGCACATTACAATAAACATCATCACTAGGAATTAAAATCACAGGAAAAGGAAATCCAAAGATTAAACTAAGCAGACAAAAGCCTAGTATTCTAGCGGGATCGAATGCACGAAGATGCGACGTTTTTATTACATTCTCGGACGCGTTATTAGAAAAATCTTTATGTTTAAAAAACGTAAAAGAGCTCAACTCTGTACTCCTTCAGTTTATATAAACTATATTTTATCTGATATTAAAAAATTTCAAATATCAATTCAATTTCTCAGATAACATAACAAAAGCTATTTAGCAGAAAATTTCTGTTTGATCTGTCTCATCAGCCACTGGAACACCATAACTACAACAATTGTGACTGCAAAGACAAAGATGCCTCGTACAAAAGCATTTCCAAGCAAGCTGTATGGGAATCGGCCAAGTCTTAGTCCCAAGAAGTTAATAACAGGAATCTGGAACAGATAGACTCCTAAAACACCAGCAGATACCGTGCTGATGCATTTCTTGGCACCATCGGAAAGCTCCTGCAGCGTTGGCTCAAGGTTCAGCACAAACAGGAACAAAGATGCCGCTTGTACTACACAAAGGAAGTTTTTAATAGCAACTGGATAACTCTGATATGTCATTTCTGGAGTTAATGGGGTTCCAAAGTTGTTAGCAATAAGTCCCCAGCCAAACATGGCCGCAGATGAAAGCAAGAAAATTGCAGCAAGCACAAGATTGTTTTTAGTAAATTTTGGAAGCTCGTCGTAATACGTCTTAACGTAATAACCCAGCAGATAGTAGAAAAGGCCATCGCTGTTAAACGCAGCCCATCTAAACAGCTGATCAAAGTAGACACCACGAACGCCAATGAACTCAAGTAGCGGCAATCCAAAGCTCACAAAGAGCGTAAGCGCCATAACATAGAGCAGGGTTTCTTTCTTTTGAACTACCAAAGAAAGCACAGGTGTCAAAAGATACAGATACAAAATGGTATAGATGAACCAAAGAGTGCTGTTAACGTTATTGGTCAAAAAACGCTCAACAAAATCAGCAACGCTAGCACCTGCAGCAATCTCTTCAGCGCCCCAAAACTTTGTAGGAAAAAGCACGTACATCAAATACACCACAACGCTTCCAAAAATGAGCGCCATCAGCGTCTTTCTTGCACGCTTCATAAAGAATGTCTTTGTAGAGTATTTACTTCTATACCCAAGCAGATTCATACCGCTCAGCATAAAAAAGATAGGTACCGCGTAAATAAACGCTGCTTGCAGAGCTAAAGAGAAGGCCCATGTTTTAGTGTGCGCAAGAGAAAAAACATTAAGCGAGGTATGCAGCATCACAACAGCAATACCTGCCAAAATGGTAAGAACATCTGCAAAAACAAAGCGCTTCTTAGTAGCAATTGCTTTTGAAGAAACTGCAGCTTTTTCCACGGGCTTCTCCCCAAATCAATCAAACTTCATCTATGCTTAGTATACGAAAAGTACCAGCAGGAAAGAGGCATCATGGCAAATGTCGTTGACTATCTACACTGGCGCGGCGATCTGACGTTTGAGAATGACCCTTTTAACAACGTCGATAACCTGATTCTCTCAATCCTTTCATATCTGGGATTTGGCGGCGTCGTGCCTTCTGAACGTAGCGAGAAGCGCGTTCAACTTGGCGACGCTTGCGCCAAAATGCTTAAGAAACTTAAAGATGACCCGTCTCTTATCACGGGATTTTCTCGCGTTGATGGAACCTTCCTTGAAGCACTGGTCAACGCTCCCCGCTTTGCCAACATTGAACTTGGTCGCTATGTAGACCGCATTAATGTCGAGAAAAACCTGCAGTTTGCAGCATTTACCGCCTATCTTCCTACAGGACAGATGTTTGTTTCTTTTAGAGGAACTGACGGCACGCTCGTTGGCTGGCGAGAAAACCTTAACCTTAGCTTCCAGGTTACGTCCGCTGATAAGTCGGCGGCACTATACCTTGAGAAGCGCATTCGCGAACATCTTGCAGCAGGCAATAGCACTACCTGCGCAAATGTTATGGTTGGTGGCCACTCTAAGGGCGGCAACCTTGCGGCATACGCAGCAACAGTCTGCCCTGAAGAGCTTCTTGGCACAATTGAGCGCGTCTGGAGTAACGATGGACCTAATATGTGTCCAGAAATTATTCCCACCACAGCCCATAAGGCGCTTGGAGATAAATACATCAGAATTTTGCCTGAGTTTAGTGTAGTGGGCATGATTTTTGATGATCCTGCTGTACCAAAGCTCATTGTTAAAAGCTCCGAGTCTGGCATGCTGGCGCACGACGGCGTTTCATGGCAAGTCTCTCGCAATACGTTTGAATTTGCTGATGATTTCCAGCTGGAATGTAAAAAGATTAACGAGGCGTTTAGCAATTGGTATAAAGAACTCCCCCTCTCTGATCGAGAGCACTTTACCAATGAGCTCTTCGACGCACTCTCTGCAGGCGGAGCAGTCTATTTCAGCGACATTATTAGCTCGCCAGCAAACTTACAGCCTGTTGTTGCGGCACTCACTAAAACAGAAAAGCAAACCAAAGAAGTCTTTTTTGACCTCCTTAGTTCGCTTGTCAATGCATCAGCAACATCTTTGATTGAAAACATTACTGAGTCTTCCCAGATTTCTCAGCTAACTTCTGCTATCTCAGAAAGCTTTGCCAAACTGGATAAAGCCCAGAAGGAACTTACGAAAGGTTCTCCTTCTTCAGACCAGTAAGGCTAATCACAATTGAAGAGACAATTGAGATAACTATTGATCCCAGGATAGCGGTGCCTAAAGAATCAATAGCAACGCCCGCATGCAGCAAATTCCTAGAAATAAAACTTGAAAGCTCAAGCATAAAAGCATTAATAAAGAGCGAGAAAATACCTAGGGTCAGCACATTGATAGGCAATGAGAGTAGCTTAACAACAGGCTTAATGCCCGTATTGACTGCTGCGAGTACTAACGAGAACAGAATAGGACCTGCCCACGAGCCTCCCACAATAGTTAGACCTGGAATTAAGGTGCAGGCCACCAACGTAGCAACAGTAGTTACAAGCCATGTTGCAACAAATGTCATACTAACCTCTCTTTGAAAAAAGCCCGGCAAAGCCGGGCTTGACGTGCACTTTTATGTAAGTTAGAAACTTACTCGCCGAAGCCGCTGTCAACAAGAGCAACGAGAGCGTCAAGGGCTGCCTGCTCGTCAGCGCCGTCGCATGCAATCTCAATCTTGGTGCCAGTACCAAGGCCAGCAGCAAGAATCATCATGATGGACTTAGCGTTAACTGGTGCGGAGTCCTTGTCAACATTCTTGATGGTGACGTTGCTCTCAAACTTCTTTGCCTCAGAAACAAAGACGGATGCTGGACGAGCGTGAAGACCAGTTGCATTGATGATAGTAGTCTGCTTTGAAACCATAAGTGGACTCCCCTTCCGGAAACCAAAAATCTACTCGAGAGTTATTCTCGATTAATCGTTACTATCGTAACAAAACATAACGTATTATATCCAATCTTATTTCCAGAAAGAACCAAATTAGACTATGATTTGCTCAAAAACAGGGTAAAAATAAAAAGTCGGAACTCTTGTAGGAGGTTCACCATGGCTGAAAACGATATCCAAAACTCTAAAACCGAGGATTTGGACACAATAGATACTCAA
>CAURGZ010000078.1:0-4102 GCA_963524285.1 uncultured Atopobium sp. | reverse complement strand
CGGTCCTTATAAACGTTTGGATTTTCCTCTTCATAAACGTCAAGTCCACAAGCACCAATTTTGCCAGAAAGAATGCCACGAATAAGGGCATTGGTATCGATAAGTCCACCACGACCAGTATTAACGAGGATGACGCCATCTTTCATCTTTCCGATGGTCTTATCGTTAATCATGTGGTAGCTCTCGTCATTCAAGAAAGCGTGAAGGGAAATAAAGTCCGAACGCTCCCAGAGTTCATCGTAGCTGACATACTCATCAACAACGTGCTCGTCATTGACAAGGCTCATGTTTGGATAGAGGTCTGCACCAAGAACGTGCATACCAAAGCCTTTACAAATGCGGCAGAGTGCGGCGCCAATGCGACCAGTGCCTACAATACCCGCAGTTTTACCATGAAGGGTATCGCCAACAAGGCCAGCAAGTGAGAAGTTATTCTCGCGAATTCTGATGTAGCCACGGTGAATACGACGGTTAGCAGCAAGCGCAAGACCCATTGCGTGCTCTGCAATTGCCTCAGGGGAGTAAGCAGGTACGCGCGTAACCGTAATACCAAGGTCTTTAGCAGCGTTAACATCGACAGCATCAAAGCCAGCGCAGCGCATAAGTAGAAGCTTAACGTCAAAGCCGGCAAGAATCTCAAGAGTCAGAATTGAAGCATCTGCATTAACAAAAGCACAGACAGCATCATAACCCTTAGCAAAGCCTGCGGTCATAGGCGTAAGGTTTGACTCAATGTAGTCGATTGAAACATCTGGATACTTTGGAAGCTCAAGGTTGAAAGAATCCTTGTCATAACTTTGAGCACCATAAAACAGGATTTTCATAACTGCCTCCTTGCCAAAACTAACGTTTGGCTTATGTTGTTATGTACTGCGCTTATTGTACCCCTTGAATAACAATTATTTGGCACATAACAGGAGTTTTAAGAAATATTTATAAGGTTTGAAAAAAAGAAGAATACGGTAAAATGATAGAGCATTGTAAGGTCCTATGATAGGACGTTGTAAGGTCCTGACACGGCAACCTTGGTGAGCCCTTGCCCCTCTCCTGGGGAATTATGATCGGGCATCAATCTGTCAGGTAGAAACCCAGGAGGAACTTTGAAAGAGTATCTTTCAAGTGCGTCTGATGTTATCAGTGCGCAAAAAACTGATGTTGAAGCTGGATTGTCTGATGTAGAAGCAGCTTCACGTCTTGAGGCTTATGGCCTCAATAAGCTTAAAGAAGCTCCAAAAGAATCAATTATTAAAAGATTCTTTGCGCAGATGGCTGATCCTATGGTCATCATGCTTCTTGTTGCTGCTGCTATTTCTGCTGCTGAAGGTATTTATACCGGAGGAGGCGGAGTTGCAGACGTCGTAATTATTCTGTTTGTTGTTGTTATTAATTCTGTTCTTGGTGTTGTCCAGGAGGGCAAAGCCGAGGAAGCCCTTGCTGCTCTGCAAGAGATGAGCGCAGCTCAGAGCAAGGTTATCAGGGACGGCCGCCTTGAGACGATTGCCTCAACTGAGCTTGTTGTGGGCGATATCATCCTGCTTGAGGCGGGTGACTCTGTCCCAGCTGATTGCCGCATTCTTGAGAGCGCCTCCATGAAGGTGGAGGAGTCTGCGCTCACGGGCGAATCAGTTCCTGTCGAGAAACACGCTGAGACCCTCAGTCTTGCTGAAGACACCGATGACATTCCTTTGGGTGACCGAAAGAATATGTGCTACTCCGGATCTATTGTGGTCTATGGACGCGGTCGTGCAGTTGTTGTTGCAACAGGCATGGACACCGAGATGGGCAAGATTGCAGATGCAATTTCTCAGGCAGAAGAGGGACAGACTCCACTTCAGATTGCGCTTGATAAGCTTTCACATACACTTACCATTCTTGTTGTTGTCATCTCACTGCTTGTTTTTGCAACAGGTTTTATTAAGCACGGTGCCGAGATGCTTGGCAACTTTGACCTTATCCTAAGCACGTTTATGGTTGCAGTTTCTCTTGCAGTAGCTGCAATTCCAGAGGGTCTTGTTGCTGTTGTTACCATCGTTCTTTCTATGGGCGTTACCAGAATGAGCGAGCGCCACGCTATTGTCCGTCGTCTTACTGCAGTTGAGACCCTTGGTTGTACTCAGGTTATCTGCTCTGATAAGACCGGTACTCTGACCCAGAACAAGATGACTGTTGTCCGTCATGAGACAGAAAATCTTGATGCACATGTACGTACCATGGCACTGTGCTGTGACGCTACCTGGGACGATGCGGAGCAGGTTGCAAAGGGTGAGCCAACCGAAGCTGCTCTTGTTGCAGACGCTGCAAAACTTGGATACACCACAAGTGACCTTGCTTCTTCTCGTCCTCGCATTGGCGAGGCGCCCTTTGACTCTGTTCGTAAGATGATGTCTGTTGTGGTGCGTACTCGCTCTGGCAAAGTTGTACAGCACACCAAAGGTGCGCCTGATGAGGTGCTTGCTCGCTGCACCAAGATTATGACAAGTGATGGCATTATTGACCTCACCGATGAGGCCCGCTCTGAGATTTTGGCTCAGAACAAGTCCATGGCTGACCAGGCTCTTCGCGTTATGGCATCTGCTCGTCGTGACTGGGGAACAGAAGCTCCTCAGAGCTATGACCCAGCTAACCTTGAGCATGACATGGTCTTTGTTGGACTCTCTGGCATGATTGACCCAGTTCGTCCTGAGGTTAAGGGTGCTGTTGCAGAGGCTCATGAAGCTGGTATGCGCACCGTTATGATTACAGGTGACCACATTAATACAGCCGTTGCTATTGCGGTTGAGTTGGGCATTATTACCGATCGCTCTCAGGCAATCACCGGCGCACAGCTTGATAAGATTTCTGATGAAGAGTTTGAGCAGCGCATTGAGACAATTGGCGTTTACGCACGTGTTCAGCCTGAGCACAAGGTTCGCATTGTTGATACCTGGCGCAAGAAGGGCATGGTTACGGCCATGACGGGTGACGGCGTTAACGATGCTCCTTCCATTAAACGCGCCGATATTGGTATTGGTATGGGTATTACTGGTACCGATGTCACTAAGGGCGTTGCAGATATGGTTTTGGCAGACGATAACTTTGCCACCATCATTAGTGCATGCGAAGAGGGAAGACGCATCTACGACAACATTCGTAAGTGCATCCAGTTCCTCTTGAGCTCCAACCTTGCAGAGGTTATTTCCGTCTTTATTGCATCCCTGGTTGGCTTTACCATTCTTCAGCCTACCCACCTTCTGTGGATTAACCTGATCACCGACTCTCTGCCAGCTCTTGCTATGGCTACCGAGAAGGCTGAACCAGGCATTATGAAGCGTAAGCCTCGTAATCCTAAGGACGGAATTTTTGCGGGTGGCGTTGGCTTTGACTGCCTTGTTCAGGGCTCTATCATTGCTCTTCTCACTCTTGCCAGCTATTTTATTGGTCACTACTTTGAGTATGGAACCTTTGATATCTCACAGGTTATTACTAACCCAGAGGCTGGCGTTGAGGGTATGACCATGGCATTCTTGACGCTTTCTATGGTTGAGATGTTCCACTCCTTCAACATGCGTTCTCTGCGTGGTTCCATCTTCAAGCTAACCAGCCAAAACATTTGGCTGTGGGGTTCCTTTGTTATGTCTTTGATTCTTACCTTTGTGGTAATTGAGACACCACTTTCTCAGGCATTTGGCTTTGCTGAGATTGGTTTTGAAGAGTACGCCATGGCAATGCTTTTAGCTGCATCTATCATTCCTCTGATGGAGCTTTATAAGGCTGTTATGCGTTCTGTTCAAAAGAACAAGGCATAAGGTAGAGGAGTACTCTTGTCCGCTAAGCGTACAAAAAGTTCCAAAAAACTAGGAGCCGGCAGGACTCAAGGGTCTCTGCCGGCCCTTTCTTCATTGCTGGACGTTCCAGCGTTTGAGCAGCTGACTCCATCGTCGGATCAGACGCAAGCTTATACAGACGTCGTATCTGAGCTTGAAGCTCAAGGGGTTTCTCGCCAGACGATAACCATGGCCTGCGTGGTCCGCTTGGATAGGGGATTTCCTGCGGTTGTGTCAGAGCAGGGAGTGTTTCGCGCCGAGTTTGCTGCGCGCGTGACCAAGGGCCAGAACTCCACGGT
>CAURGZ010000077.1:0-4344 GCA_963524285.1 uncultured Atopobium sp. | reverse complement strand
CTTCTTAGGCGAGAAGAACGTGATGTAGATCTTCTACCGTATCTACAATTGCAACCGCTCCCGCATCAATAAGCTCCTGTTTGTTGGTCGTTTTTCCATACAAAACACCAATACACGGAATCTTATTTGGGAATGCTGCTTCCATATCAAAACGACGGTCGCCAATCATGACGCTTTCAGAAGCATCAAAGCCAAGCTGGCGCATAACGTGAGCAATAGCAGTGATTTTATCAGTTGCTGCCTCATCTATTCTTCCAGCATAGGTATCAAGAACACCAATAAGATTGTTGTCCCTAAGGCCCATCTCTAGCATAGGTTGATTCTTTGAGCTTGCTACCGCAACCTTTTTACCGGCGGCATGAAGGTCATCAATGAGGTCTCTCATACCCTCAAAGAGTGGCCATTTTCCTGTAGTTACATAAAGCTCTCGGTAACGCTTAGTAACCGCAACAGCATCCTCATGACTTAATCCAAAGACCAATTCAAACGCATAAGGAAACGGCGGTCCTACAAGCTTTTTAAGGTCTGATTCTATAAAGTCTGTGTGGCCGCAGTCTGTCATTGCCATCTTTGCGGTAGAAACAATGGTGGGCAACGTGTCTGCCATAGTCCCATCAAAGTCAAAAATAATAAGCGAGCGATTCTGCAAATCTGAAACTACATCAGCAGCTACCAGTGATTTATTTGTATCAGTTACGTTTTGCATTATTGCCATGTCAATCCAATCATCTACGTATGTGAGTATACCGTTCATGGCGCAAAACTAACCAGTCAATGACATTTTCTTCTCGCCTGCCGAATTAACTATTGACAGCTGAAATGTCGTACACCAGCAAAGGTATATAGTTAACTATAGATGAATCAGTATGCCTAACCTGGGAGGTGTATGATGACTCGTCAGGAAAATAATCCAGAAGCTAAGCAACCTGGAAGAAACAGGCTTGGAAAACTCTATCCGTCTCTCGTCAATACAGACGTTCTGCCTGATGAGTCTCTAGACGCTGCACAAAATAATCAACATGTTGGTTCTATTGATCAGACTGGTTGGCATACAAAGCTCAATATTGAAGCGCTTTCTCTTACGCTTACAGAGTCCACCACCCCTCTAGAAGTGCTTAAACATTTTGTAACTACAGCATTTTTGCGTGAGAAAGATTCTCATCGAAAAGGTGGGTCTGTTGCTATTCCGCCAAGTGATTTTGAACTGCATTTAGCTCAGAGACTAAAAGATGCCGGTGTTCTCGATGCGCAAGACATTACTATCCCCTGCCGCGTGGTGCGCCTGCGTACCAATGGCCTCTTTTATCTGCGCGCTAATCAAAAAGCACTTTCCTATGAGCAGAAGATTCAACTCCTTACTATTGAGAGCGCACTAAACACTGCCCTCTTTGCAGAGCGATACTTTCTTGATGCTAATATGGCATCTGAACTTGACTTGCTTGCTTTTGAACAAAAGATTGTTTCTACCATGATGAAGCAATCACGCCCTCGTTGCGCCACTACTCAAAGCACCCAAGAAGATGGCGAATGGGTTGTCCGCAAAGCCATCTCTCTACACATTGAAAGCCTGCGTCTATCTCAGCGTCTTGTCACTGAGTTTAGGACCAACGTACACAAGGGAATTGCCGCCTTTAGGGTACACCTGGCCCTTCCAGAGCAGTTCCCAAGAAGCTTTCTTGACAAAGATGGAAGTATCAAAGAAGCAACCTTTGATGACCTCAGCCGTGCGGCAACCGCTTACAACTTACACCTTGGTATGCTCATCACCGCAAGTGCTTTTAGAAGCTCGAAGAGGATTAACGAGGTATGGCTCTCTGGCATATGCAATACAAACAAGCTGCATGCCTGTCTTTTCTCGTTCCACATTACTCGCAAGCAATTTGAAGATACAAACATTACAGAAGATACCAGCCCTCTTTCTGTCTATCAGCTTTGGGACGCGCAAATTGACGAGGCAGATGGTATTCTTCATGCAGTTCATCCACTCTTTACCTTAGACGATGAGATTTTCTGTCCACCAAGCAGGTACGATTTTGTTGAATCGTCTCAAAAACGTCTTGATAGCGTCGCAGCTCATGCACTAGGCACCGATGAAGTGTCGGGGCTTTCTATTGATGAAGGTCAGGCTCGAGAAGAAATTATCACCAAAATTTTGCGCAACCTCTCTTCTTCTACAGAAGAAAACGTCCGCACTATCTTGTCGTATACCGCAAACTCTACCGATCCTACGGTGCGAGCAGCGGGAGAACGCGTGGTTTCTCGCTTTATTAAGGGCACGCTTGCAGAAGATGACTTTGAGGCTATTTCAGAAGAGTTTGTTGACGGAGGCGTTCTTTCCTTGGCGGTTACCAAGGCCCAGCGTCTTATTGGCGAGAAAAACTATCAAGACGCAGAACTGCTCCTACGTGAAGCGCTGGACTCCGTTGATGGCAATAACACCTACACAGATACAACCACCACTCAGTGGCGCGTATTTATGAACTACGTCGATCGAGTGCTCTACAACAGAATTCTCTCTAATCCCGAGAAAAACACTCGTCTAGCTCCTATGTCTTACTTTGAGGCGCACCTTCTGATATCTATTGCTCAGACGCTTCAGGGACAGACTCAAAGTGCTCTTCAGCACGCGAGAAGGGCTGTTGAGATTGCTCCTCTTAGCATGAGTGCAAGGCTACACCTCTCCCACTGTCTTGAAGAGTCGCTGGACATTACTGCAGCAGCAGATGAGCTCAAGAAGCTCCTGCTGCTAGCCCATGACCCAGAGAGTATTGGGTTTGGCTACTATCGCATGGCATTCTTCCAGTGGCGACTCAGGCATCTAAAAGCCGCCCAAGCCTGTTATCAGTTTGCCTTGAAGTTCTTACCAGGAGCTACATTTATTATTGGCACCGAGACAGCAATTCTCGCGCAAAGTGAGCCCGAGTTCAGCTGCGATGAACTGAGCGATGATGAGATTTACGCCACGCTCATAGAAAATCAAATTCCTGTTGCTCCGACAGATGAAGTCTCTACTATTTTCTTAGATGGTACCCGCGCCTCGCTTGATGCAGAGCTTTTTAGTGTTGCCAAGAACTTCATGATGAACCTAGGAATTATGACGAAAGACGATGTCTACTTTGACATGCTCAACTCCATTGAAGGAGAGCCTGATAGATAAGATAACTCAACTCAAACTCACAAAGAATTGGCATAAAAAAGGAGTTCCGATTTCTCGGAACTCCTTTTGCACAATGTACTGTGGCTTTTACAGCTCATTCATTACGCGAACAAGCTTTACAGCATAGTTCTTATCCATTGCCCACGTTCCAGCAAGCTTGCGGATAATATTAGCTTTCTTAGCAAGAATCCATGCACCGTAACGAGGGTCTACCTCTTGAGCCTTGCTTGGATCAACGGTCAGTGGCTCATAACCTGCGTATGCACGAAGGTGCAAAGCCTGTGCACGAAGTCCCTTAAGAACGGTATCAAATGAGAGTCCACGCGCTCCGTTTCCAGTTGCACCAAGACCACCAAAGTTGCACTGCTCAGGAAGGACATCACCACCAAAGCGAAGGTTACCTGTCTCAATCATGACCTGCGCATAGAGGAGCTCTGGACGAACTCCCTCGTCAATTGCAGCCTGCCATAGCTGGTTTACAAAATCAGCTCCTGTTGCAGCGCCCTTCTCGGCATAGACAGCTGGATAAGCAGAACCTACGCGCTTGTTGAAATCTCGCTGAAGATCCTCTTTCGTGACAAGAGGTGCTCCAAGAACGCTGGTGCGATCAGAAAAATTACCACGAGTTGGCTCAATTGGAGAACCGTCATCAGCTGGAGTGTTGTTAGCGTCTCTATTATCTCCACCGTTATCGCTGTCAACGTTTCCACCTCTACCGTTATTGGTATCAGTAGGCTTAATGTTGAGAACACCATATGTATCTGCGTGTACAACACGACCATCTGAAAGCGTGATGTCTTGGTTACGGAGCAGGCCATTATTCTCGTCAAAGTAATAATATGAACCATTGATTGATTGCAGACCAAAGAGGGCGCCGTGCTCAGTAGTAGTTGGATCAAAATACCAGGTCTTTCCATTTGGAGTATTAAACCAACCAGATGCCAAAGCACCGCTTGATTGAGCCCAAGCCCAAATATTGTTAGGCAACGCAATCCAACCATTAGAGGTCATGCCATTGTTTACGTCGACATAATACGAGCCACTAGAAGTCGAAAAAACGCCGGTCTTCATAAGTGGGTAAGTTGCATTCTCATCAAAGTAGAACCACTTACCGTTAGGCATATACTTCCAGCCAGCATAAAGAGAGCCATCTGAATTTGCCCATGCCCAATTACCATCAGCAAGGC
>CAURGZ010000076.1:0-4357 GCA_963524285.1 uncultured Atopobium sp. | reverse complement strand
AGCTGCCCCTACTATGAGATAACCAAAAAATATGGCTGCCCCGAAATAACCGCTGCATACTGTGATAGTGACGATGCAGGATACGGTAATCTGCATCCTCAACTTATCTGGGGCCGTACAAAAACCATAGGCCACGGTGGCGATTGTTGCGATTTTCTCTTAGAGTATAAAGAGAACTAATCGCAGGTGGACGCTGTTTGCCTGCACTGTCGCTAAAATTTTGTCATCAACATGACGCGCTTTGAGCACGTTAACTAGGAGTTTTTTATGCAAGAAAATCGCATGTTTTCCGACGTCAAACTGGCAAGGAGACTAACTCCAGCTTGGCTTAGTCCCTTTTTAGCCGTTTTCTTGTTGGTCGTTGGGCAAATTATTGGCGCTATTGTAATGACCATCTCGGCAGCTCTTATTATTGCCCCTTACTACATGGCGCACCCAGATCTTCCAGATCGCCTTTCCGATTCCCTCAATCTGAGAGAGATTTTTGGAGACTACTATCTTCTGGTAACGCTTCTTTCCTTTGTCTTTATTGCAGGTCTCTTTTTCCTGTGGGTAAAACTCTTTGAAAAACGTCCGATTGTTACCCTAGGATTTTACAAAGACAACTGGAAGAAAGAGCTGTTCAAAGGCTTTGCTCTAGGAATTCTTCTCTTCTCTGTTGTGATGCTGATTCTCATTTTGACCGGATCTTATCAATTAGTTGGCACTACTTTTACGCCTTATGCATTCGGCTTTGTTCTTCTCACTATTCCGTTTTGGCTGATTCAAGGCGGAACAGAAGAACTTATTACTAGGGGCTGGCTTCTTCCTGTCATGGCAGAAAAATCCAACAAGATTGTTGCGATTATGGTTTCAAGCAGTCTGTTTGGCCTTCTCCACATGTTTAACAGCGGCTTTACCATGCAATCTCTGATTGACCTAATTCTTTTTGGCATCTTAGAGACGTTCTATATCATCAAAACTGACAATCTCTGGGGAGCCGCTGGCATTCACGGAGCCTGGAACTTTGCCCAAGGCAATATCTTTGGCGTTCTGGTAAGCGGTAGCACTACAGGCAGTTCTTTACTGCAGTTTGCTCCTGGCAGTGGCCCGGATTGGCTTACCGGCGGTAGCTTTGGCGCAGAAGGTTCCATCGTTTGCACGCTTGTTATGCTGGTAACCATCATGATTCTTGCCTATCAGCTCAAGAAATCCGGCAAGCTCTTTGTAAAGAAATCTGCCGAGAAACCCGCTGAGGCCGCAGGCGCAGATCTGTAAATTTCATACTACGCTGAATTTCACAGAAAGTTTGACCTTCTCGTCCACTTCTCCTATAACTTAAGGAGAAGTGGATTGTGTATATACGGTCAATTTGCAGCTTGAACAGCAAATCCTTCTCGCCATTTATTATGATTTACCTATCTTGTTGCTGTTTGAGGAGAAATAATGCGCGCTAAGAAAGTTTTGAGCATTTTATTTGCTCTTGCTCTTGTTTTGAGCAGCCTACCTGCATCTGCAATTGCTGAATCTATTGAAGACGCTGGTAAATACTCTGTTGTAGTCTCGTACGTTAACGTATTAAACGACGAAGAGATTCACGCTCCTTCTAAACAAGTTGTAAATGAGGGAGAATCTTGGTCTGTTACAGCTCCAACAATCACCGGCTATGACCTGGAAGATCCTGCTCAAGCAACTGTTACTGGCGTTGCTTCTGGCTCAGATCACTACATTAAACAGACCATCTATTACATGCCTGGTTATGTTACCTACACCGTTAAGCGCATGAAGGAAATGACTACCGGCAATTATGTTGAGGCGTCCTCCGAAGAAAACTACGGTGTGCCCGATTCGATTGTTACCGCTTCCGATGTCACCTATCCAGGTTTTGTGCGCACAACTACAGACCTTTCGCTCAAGGTTACCGCAGATGGCAAGGCTGTTAAGTACATCTATTACGATCGCAATCCTCGCAGCGCAATCTACTTCTCAACTTCTGGTAGTGAGCTGTCTCCTGTAATTGGAAATCCGGGAGATCCTGTTCCTGCCGTCCCTAATCCAACACGAACTGGCTATACCTTTGCTGGTTGGGACCTTAATGACGATGGTGTTGCAGATTCTTTGCCCGCTACCATGCCTCAAGAGCCTGTTACTGCAAAGGCACTTTGGACTCCAGCAACAGCAACGTATCACTACGCCTATTTTATTCAGGATCCAAACAATCCCTCTAACTACAACTACGTTACAACCACCGCAGCTTCCGGAACTGTTGGAACAATGACTGCAACTGCTCCCGTCCAGCCAAATACAGGTGTTTTTCGCTTTGAAACGTACAGTCACGAAAGCGATCCAACTCCTATTGCAGCAGATGGCTCTACCACTATTAACGTTTACTACAACCTTGCAACTATCACCGTCAACGTGCGTCCAAAGAGAAATGGCTCCATTCTTGCAACGCTGACGCTTCGTTATGGTGACTCGTTTAATCCTTACGCCATCAACCCCAATACCGGTAACAAGTACAGCGACGATATGCTCGCCGCCATGCGTGCAGACGACCCTTCTGGAACCTACTATTGGTATGGCATAATCCCTGGTGTTGGTGGTACTGCAACCACCGTCCAAGCAAAAACAACTGACCCAGGAGCCGCAATTACTGCAGATAATGTGCTTGAAATTTTTGGTCGCTATACCAATTCCACTGCTCTTGGTCCACGTTATCGCTTCTACTACTATCAAAATCTTGATGGTACCTACGATATGGGCGGAGATCACACGCTTTCTCGACCTGGCATGATTACAGAAATTGCAAACAACGATGGTGACGGATATCTTGAAAGCGAGAATAAACATCCTGGTTTTTCGTATGACGGCTACCGCATGAGCATTGGCCATTTTGATGGAACCAATTACGATACGCTCGGTTGGACCAGTTGGCAGCCATACAACTACGATTACCTCATCACTGATTACAATTCCAACTTGATTGAGCACCGCTATAAGCGCAATACCTATACCGTTACCTACGTAAGCTCTGGTACAACTGTTGCTACGCACTCTCACCTCTTTGGAGAGTCCTTTAATGCCAGCATTGATGTTCCTGGCACCTCTTTAACTTCTCCACGTCCTGGTTATGTTTTCAAGGGCTGGTACGACAACTCTGAAACTGTAGGTACTCCTGTTACCGACACCACTATGCCTGCAACCAATACCGTGTTGTATGCCAAATGGGTGCCTCTTACCGCAACCGTTACCTTTGACTCTGAGGGTGGCTCACCAGTCAACTCGCAGGAGCTTACTTACGGAGACGCAGCTACAAAGCCCGCGGATCCCGTACGAGAAGGCTATACCTTTGCTGGTTGGATTCTCTACACCAACGGTAACCCCTCTGTATACAGCTTCTCCGCAGCAGTTACAGGCGACATTACCCTCCACGCACTCTGGAAAAAGAACGACTCTTCCGTCTCCTACACGGTCATTCACCAGACAGACGATGGTCAAGTCCTCTCAACCACAACTGAGACTGCTCCAATCGGTTCTCTTGTCAGCAAGTGGGCTCTCGACGCCGCTGATCGCGGAGACTACGCCTATGTAGACGTTTCTTCTCGCTCTATGGTTCTTGATGAAAATGCCCAGAATAACGTCTTGACCTTTACGTATAGCAAGGAAGCTCGCTACAGCTATACCGTCCATTACGTTGACGCACAGACCGGCGAACAAATCCATTCCGACGATAGTATTGGCAGTCAGACGCTCAACCTGCAGAATGTTTCTGCTCGTGAGATTGACGGTTACACACTTCAGGGCGATAGCACTGGTTATGTTTCTGCTGACCAGCTTGAATACACGTTCTACTACACAAAGAACCCTGAGGCACCTGCAGCACCTCAGGCCCCAGCAAAACGTAAAAGCGCTCTGCCCGAGACCGGCGATGCTTCAAGCGTGATTCTTGTTAGCACAGCGCTGACCTCTGTGGCTTCCTTGGGAACTTCTCTTGTTTTGCGTCGTAGGAAGCGTAACTAGAAGTAAAAGACAGCATTAACGCAAGTAAAACCCGGGTGCCTCGCACTCGGGTTTTACTTGCGTATTCTTGAAGTAGCTACAGGCGGGCACAACTCTACAATCAGAAAAGCCTAATGAGGCTCATTACTTTAGCCATAAATCTGTAAACCAATCTTCACAACTAAAGCAACAGTATTAAATTCTGATTTCACAGGTAGTTTGATTTTCTCGTTACCTCATCCTTGTAATTAAAATAACGAAGGAGGAGGTGTTTTATGTCAAAGAAACAAATCAATCTATTTGTAGGCTCTATCGGAGCTTTTATCGGAGTATTTGTTTTTATCGCTTATATTCCACAAATTATTGCAAATCTACAGGG
>CAURGZ010000075.1:0-4435 GCA_963524285.1 uncultured Atopobium sp. | reverse complement strand
CGTCTTCTGCTGCACGAACCACAATGTGGTACTTGCCATCTTCCTTGGTAAGTTTACCAAGGTCAAAGGCGTGCAGAGGCTGACCAGTCAGATACATCACGTAGTTGGTAACATCAACAACGTTGTTGATTGAGCGGCCACCACAAGCCGTAACGCGGCGAGCCAGCCACTCAGGGCTTGGGCCAATCTTGACGTTGCGAACCACGCGAGCGGTGTACCTTGAGCAGAGCTCAGGGTCAGCAATAGTAACATCTACCTGCTCAGATGCATCTGCACCAGACTCAGAGGCAACACTTGGAAGCTCAATGTGGGTATCGATGTCATACATTGCGGAAACCTCAACAGCCATACCTGTCATAGAGAGGCAGTCAGGACGGTTAGGGGTAATCTCACAATCAAGAACAACGTCAGACATGCCCAGGTAATCCGTAAGCGGCATACCAATTGGAGCATCCTCAGGAAGAATCATAATGCCGCTCTGGTCATCGCCAAGACCCAGCTCGCGAGAAGAGCAGTTCATGCCGCAAGACTCAACGCCACGCAGCTTGGACTTTTTAATCTTAAAGTCTCCAGGAAGTACTGCACCAATCATTGCGGTAACAATGTGGTCTCCCTGATTAAAGTTCTGGGCGCCACAAACAATCTGTAGAGGAACAGGATTTCCGTCCTTATCCACATTGTTGTTGCCCACGTCAACTAGGGTGACGTACATGTGATCAGAATCAGGATGAGGCTCTTTGCTTACAACCTGAGCAGTAACAACATAGTCAAGGTTAGCGCCAACACGCTCTACCGCTTCAACCTCAGTACCAGTGCGCACAAACTCGCGCTCAAGGTCTTTTGGATCCTGAGGAAGATCAACGAGCGTCTTCAGCCATTCATAAGATACACGCATGTGATTGCCTTTCTAGTAAGACGCCGATGATTAGAACTGACGCAGAACTCTCTGGTCACCAGAGATGAGCATGCGCAGGTCAGGAAGGTCATAACGAAGCGCTGCAACACGCTCAACACCAATGCCAAAGGCAAAGCCTGTGTACTTCTCGGAATCAATACCGCAGTACTTGAAGACATTAGGGTCAACCATGCCGCAACCAAGAATCTCAAGCCAGCCCGTGTTCTTGCAGAAACGGCAGCCCTCGCCGTGGCAAACACCACAAGAAACGTCTACCTCGCAGCTTGGTTCGGTGAATGGGAAGAAGTGAGGACGATAGCGGGTAGCGCGGTCCTTACCAAAGATCTCACGAGTAAAGTGGTCAAGAGTGCCCTTGAGGTCACCAAAGGTGATTCCCTCATCAACAACAAGGCCTTCCATCTGCGTAAACTGAGGCAGGTGGTTAGCGTCTGCTGTGTCAGGACGGAATACCGTACCAGGGCAAATCATGTAAATAGGAGGCTCTTTTGTCTCCATGGTGTGTACCTGAACGCCAGAAGTCTGTGTACGAAGAAGCACGTCAGACTCGCCCAGTACGTGCGACTCTTTTCCTTCTGGTGCATTATCCACCACGTAGAACGTATCCTTACCAGAACGGCTTGGATGGTCCTCTGGAGCATTCAGAGCTGTGAAGTTGTAGTAGGTAGTCTCAACATAAGGGCCTGTCTCAATGGTGTAGCCCATGCTGACAAAGATGTCTTCCATCTCCTCACGTACCTGCTCAATGAGGTGCTGAGTACCAGGACTCAGACGACGACCTGGAAGGGTAATATCAGTTGCCTCAGCATTAAGCTGGGCTTCAAGGGCTTCTCGCTTTAAGGCAAGTTGACGCTCGCGAATAGCGGTCTCAACGTTAGCACGAACGGTGTTGGCAAGCTGACCCATTTGAGGGCGCTGATCTGCGGGAACCTGACCCATCATACGCATAATTGCTGTAAGAGAGCCCTTTTTACCCATTGATGCAACGCGTACCTTCTCAAGTGCTTCAAGGTTTGTTGCCTTAGCAATTCCCTCAAGTACCTGCTCACGAATTGCCGAGAGTTCCTCAGACATTCCCATGTAATTACCCTTTCAATAGAAAACCGTCCCTGAGCATATGCCCAAGGACGGAAAATTTCCGCGGGACCACCTCGGTTGATTGCGCAGTTTTCTCTCTGTGCAATCCACTTGAAAGCCTAGTCTCGTTAGGCGGACGACTTCCCTACTAAGCAATGACGCCGTTCAAGTTGTAGCTCGGGAGTGAACTCTACCAGCGCTGTGCAGGTGTTTCTCAACCACGAACACCCTCTCTGTTCACAACGTGCTCCGGCAGACCTCTCCGTCAACGCACTTTGTTCAGAGTATCACACTGTGCGAGTTTTGAGCAGCAGCACAACCCTTTTTACCAGAAAGATAAACAAAAGCGTAACAACCGCGAGAAGAACGATGGTTCCTCCAGGTTTAAGGCCAAGCTCATAGGAGACAACAAGTCCACCAAGTGAGGTCAGCATACCCACCGTGCTTGCATACAAACAACATTGCTTCCAGCTGCGGGAAATCTGCAAAGCACAGGCAACAGGAACCACCATCATGGACGAAACAATAAGTGAGCCAACCGTTCTTGCTGCTACGGCAACCACCAAAGCTACTGCGATAACAAAGCCAAAGTTAATAAGACTTACGGGCACGCCAACACAACGGGCGTGACGCTCGTCAAAAGACATCAAGAAAAGTTCTTTTCTAAGGAAGAAGCAGAATGCGACTGCAAGTACGCTAATGACCACAATCATCTGAACTTCTTGCTCGCTTACGGTCAGGATAGAGCCAAACATAAAGCTGTTGAAGCTTGATGAGTTAGGAACAAAACCAGACAACACACCTGCTAGACCAATACCAGCTGCCATCACAATGGCAACGGCAAGCTCTGACTGGTCTTTGAAGTGACGACGCACTCCTTCTACGCAAAGCGCACCACCCAAACAAGCGGCAATTGCTCCGGCAACAGGATTAATGCCCGCAATCATACCTCCTGCAACACCTGCAAGAGAGGTATGGGAAAGCGCATCGCCAATCATAGAGAGGCGCTTCAGTACAACCGTTACGCCTACCAGCGGAATAATTGCTCCTAGAAGAATTCCTACAAGAATTCCACGCTGCATGAATACGTATTCAAACATTTATGCCCTCCTCTCGTACGAGTCTTGGGCATCTTGAACAACGTCTGACGCAGGACCAAGTGACTCATTCAGCGCAAAATCATCCAATTTTCCACGATTATGATCGTGGACGTGGTGTGAATCAAGATTACAATGAGCGCCATGAACTGCACAGTGATCATGACCGTGACCCCTACCTACAATTTCTGTAGCTTTGTGGTCAGCAACTTCAACAACTCGACAAGCCAGCGCATCAAGAGCTGCAAGATCATGCGTAACAATAAGTACCGCAAGATCTCGAGCTGCATGGGCTTCTCGCACTAGGCTATAGAAATGATTGCGACTCTCTTTATCAAGACCAGTTGTAGGCTCGTCCAAGATAAGCAATGAAGGGTTTCCAACCAGCGCGCAGGCAAGACGAACTCTCTGGAGCTGTCCTCCAGAGAGTTCCCTAATAATACGCGTGGAAAAATCAGTCATACCTACAAGGTCAAGTGCCTCAAGCGTGCGCTCGCGACGCTCTTTTGCGCTCATCTTTACCTTTTTGGCACGAGCATACTGACTTGCATCTACTAGCTCGACGACGCTTGCAGGAAAGCGATTAACCGATTCTGAAGGCAGCTGTGGGACATAGCCTACACGCTCCCAGTCTTTAAACCGAGTCGAGGACGTTCCAAAAAGAAGTGACTTACCACTTGTAGGTTCAAGCTCACCCACCACAATACGAGAGAGCGTAGATTTACCTGCGCCGTTATCACCAATAAGCGCGCAAATCTCACCTTGATGAACGTCTAAATTTACATCGCTTAAGACACGCGTCTTCTTGTAAGAAAAACTCACGTCTTGAAGCGAAACGGCTAGCTGACTTTCCTGCAACACATCCTCCAAACATCCAGCCTAAGCTGGCAACACACTATGCGAGAGCGCCCTTAAGAGCCTTGAGGTTCTCGCGCATAACAGAGAGGTAATCCTCGCCTGCCTTGAGCTCCTCGTCAGTAAGACCCTCAAGTGGGTTGAGCTCTTCAACACGAGCTCCTGTTGCTTCAGCAATTGCCTGAGCAACCTTAGGGCTTACCAGTTCCTCCGTAAAAATAACCTTTACATTATGCTCTTTTACGAACTCCGTAATCTCTTTCATTTCCTGAGCATTTGGCTCTGCATCTGCCTCAACACCCTCAATAGGCATCTGAGTGAGACCATAAGCCTCGCACAAATAACCAAATGCCTGGTGAGAAACAACAATGGTCTTGTTAGGTAGTGAATCCAGACCCTTATGGAACTCATTATCAAGCGTATCAAAGTCTGCATTTGCTTTATCAAGATTGGCAGCATACTCTGACTTGTGCTCAGAGTCCTTCTCGGAAAG
>CAURGZ010000074.1:0-4601 GCA_963524285.1 uncultured Atopobium sp. | reverse complement strand
AGGAATCTCCATCATCGAAAGACCTCGACCCCTACACAACCACGACACGCCCAACTCCACCCAACACCCCTACACCCTCAAATGCGAAGAGCCCTCAAAGGGTAGACCAAGCGGCCTTGATTCACGTGCAGGGCACCAGTCGCACAGTCAACATACGCTAAGAAGTTGTGCGAGATGTCCCAGAATCTGTTCCTCTTGCCGTCACCTGCACCACCAGCGAGCAGAACAAGAATTTCCCGAGCATCCTCCTCGAAGGTATATTCCCATTCCGCTTGTGTCATGCGGTTTTTCGCACGCATGTACTCAAGTAAATTCATGTGGGTTCCTCCTTGAACGGCCAGGCGGGTACATTACAACGAACGCTACTCTACTCAAGGATCCGCGAGCTCAACACGCGCTTTGATCTACATATAGATCTATTGGTTCATTTTGGTACTTGACGGTCAATTGTAGATTCTCTGACAACGAAGCGCTCCGTTCCGAGCGCTAACTATTTGCCTTACCCATGGCATCTCCCATACTTCATTCCACTTCCGCATGGACAGGGTTGATTCCTCACGATTCTTCCATACTGTTCTACATACTTGGCGACTCGAAAATCACCCATTCGCTCGCCGCGCCTTCTCAGTTCGCCAAAACGAGATGAAGGGATCTGAGAAAGGGTGATTGTTCGCATATCAACCGTTTGGAGGGCTAGGCTCGTATCGAATCTAAACGACAACAACATGCGTTCGTCTTCTCTGTTCGCAAGAAGGATGGTTGCAACACAGTCGAACATTTCTTGATCAGACATGACGTCAGACAATTCATCTTGAAACACGAAACACGTCAGACGAAGTGAATTCCCGGCGCCTGAGAAGGAAAGAACGACCTGTCTGCCAGTTGTGGCTTGTCTCTCCAGGGACATTTCAATGCCGTCAGATAGTTGCTCACGTGCTTCGCTGGAGAAATCAAGCAGGTACGAGGAAACGTGAACAGCTTGAGGATTGCCAGAGCTGAGCAACACGTCAATTATTTCACGAAAGCGCTTAGGCATACTTTGCCGAGGCTTCCGAAGCTGGGGCGAAAAAGTGCCAAGCCGCTCGAAATATTCGTCCAATTCCTCTCTGTAACCTGAGACACAAATGGTCTTATCTTTCGCGACGCTATCAACTTCTAGCGAATAACAATTATGCGCAATGTACATGCCAAGGTGGTCGAGTTCGTCTTTGAGGATGAGCCTCTCATTGAGGGCCGCAATTTCTCTCTGTTTGAGGAAGTGGAGGAATTCTAGCGGATTATCAAAGTATTCCCTGAAAGTCATGAGGTCGTCGATTGCGATGCAAGACACGCCTTCTTCAAGGTCTAAAAAACCAAGTTTCTCTGCACAAGCCGCATAAGTGTTAATGTTGTCTACCGTTACGGAGAGGCAGAAGATGCTCTTGATGTCCGAGATATCAAGTATTTGCTTCGGCTGCATGTGCTCGTCGCAGAGGACCAATTTAGTGTTGGAACGGCGAATATAATCTCTCATCTGAGCACATTGACTATTTGCTTTTCCTATCAGCTCTTTATAGCGGTTGACGTGCGAAGCGTAACCCGACACCGGCGGAGCATCAGTAAAGCTGCCAGCTTTAACTTCGATCACCAACAACGCATCTCTATACCTAATCAGAAGGTCGTTTTCACTTCGATGCTTCTTGCTGCCGTAGTAGTTATCCCTATGCGTGGAGCACCCTGCAAGCATCTCCTTGAAAACCGATTCGACCATTCTTTCACTAGCCTCTTTTTGCCTTTGCTGCCATCGCTCTGAATAGTCGAAATCGGTACGCAGAATTAATTTCTGGATTACCCTATAGAAATTATCGGTAAGCGAGTAGTAGTCGAAGCAGTAGCTGTCTCCGCCTATCTTGATGAATGGCCGATCTACGATCGGAAGCGTAACTATCGGCCAATACTGCATTTCTCCTTCTTCGAAGAAACAAGCCTCACCCGGAGCAAACGACAGGGCATCGATAAAAGCCTCGGGCCAACCAGTAATCCTAGTGACATTGAAACAGCTCACGGAGAACGCGTCTTCAACTACTTTCACGTCCTCGTCAGGAATACTCGAAATATCGAAGCCGTCAGCCAATCTTGCCTTGTCACAAAGCTTCCTCAAAGCATCCAGGCCTTCAAGTCGGCCGTTTAACAACGCTATTTCAATTTTTTCATATCCAGCAACCACTTCATTTGCCGTCACACCGAACAATTTTTGAAATTCATCATCGTGAGCGAGCACAAGTGGCCGAAGATAAGCAATCTGAAGGAAGCGATATCTATTCCCTCTAACCATATGCATTAATTGAGCTTCGAAGGCCAGCCGACTTGTTTCACTGTCATCTCCGAGCTCCCAGTACCGGTACGACAAGTATTTTAGCGACTTAAAAAACAGTATTTTTTGGTCATAAACATACCTATGCGCCAGTCGGTCAATATCTTCATCAGAGACATGGGCACAGATTGTGTTATCCGTTGCAGCGATGAGACTTTGCAGGTATTCGACGGGGCGGGACGGCACATCATCTTGCCTGTAGAAGAGGACATCACCTTCAGGGATAGGATTACTGAAAGTCGCGATATCGCTAACGACCATTAGCAATATCTCTTGTCGATCAATTTGAATGTATCTTCGAATAGATTCGATGCGCTCGTTAATTTCTTCAGCCAGCTGTTTCATTCCGGCCGACGCTTCATTCTTAATTTCATTGCCATTCACATTTGCCCCTTGGAACACAACGCGCAGCACCATTAACCCAGATGAACGCTAAGTCAAACACCTTGCCATTTCAGTTCTTCTACTATTTGCCGCAGAGCTTAACTGCCAATGTTGGTCAACTCTTCGAGAACGGCCTTTGCCGTCTTGCAGCACTCTTGAAACGAAATTCCTTTTGCGAACGGATTCTTCCTCACATACTTCACCCACTGCGCTTGCATGACTGCGTCGCCGGCAACATCGTCGAGCACCTCTGCCCAGCGCTCAATGGCGGCTTGACTATTCCTTTTCTCGCACGTCGACACCAAAGCGTTTTTCAACATTCCCATATCGACATCACTTCTTTTGACTCCCAGCAGGACATGGATGTCATAGAAGTCTCGCGGGCGGGTGTTGGCAACGCCGCGGGATACCACGGTCTCAAGTTTCTCCGCAAGCACCGTCTCAATCGGGTAGGCCATGAGGCTGATAACACCCTCATTAAAGAGGAGCGAGTAGCTATATTCCACCGCGTCTGGCGTAATCCGGTCACCAGTGGTAGCGTCCACTGTCAGTGGGACCACCATGGGCGCGTAGATCCCCTTCAGGTGCACACGAATACCCGTGTACTCATCGGTCTCCCGAATGTCCTCTGTCCTGTCGAACTCGAACTTCCAGTCATCGTCTGCTTGCACCGCTGCAATGTCACGGAACGCTCTTTCTGCGGATTCGTGACTAAGGGCGAACCCTCTGACCGTCGTATCCAGGTCCATTGTGGTCCTTGACCTGACGCCGACAAGGGAGGAGATGAGCACGCCTCCCTTGATAATGACGTTATTCCTCCACTTCGATCTCGAGAGGCGCTCGAGCATCCTCTCGAGGAGGTAGCTCTGCATGAGCGCTTGCGCAGGGATACCCGCCTCCTTGGCCATGCTATTCACGCGCGCCTTAAGCTGCATTGTATTCCTTGTCCTCACAGCAGCACCTCCAGGTAGTTCCGGATCTTCCTCTCGACGCCGAGCTTGCGTGCGTACTCGATGAGCTTCGCTAAATCTCTCTTTGGGCTTCTGACATAGGTCTGCATTGCCGGGGTAACTACCTGCGAATCGACCATACGCTGCCCCCTGACCAGGTCACAAAGCGTTCTCTCCAAGACGTATGCCCTGACGGCGTTGCCGTACTGGGTAGTCAGTTCTACCAACCCTAGCTCGAGCACCTCATCAGCACAGGAACGGCAGACTATCCCCAGCTCTCTGGCGGGTGTGGCATTGTAAGTTCTAGGAAAGGTCATGGTGAGCGAAAAGGGCGCACGGTCGGTCATACCATGCAGGAAGAGCGCCGTGTCATCGGAAAATACACCGCGCGAGAATCGGTGCTGGGCAACGAAGTATGGGTCCTCCCATGTCTCCGGAAGAGCGTAGAGGCCGCGTCCAGCTTGAACAAGCTCTCCTTTATCAACTGCCTCAGTGAGCTTCCTTCTGGGAATGCCAGCTTCAGTGGCCTGCGATGCAGACACGTAGCCGTTCTGCCCTTTCGCAATCTCAATTAAGGTCATAATCGCCTCTTTTTAGCTCGTACATCTATGCGGAATATTACCGCATATTAAGCATAGATGTACGCTTTTGGGTGATTGAGCCTCAAACTTCCACAAGAGAGCTTGAACAAGAGAATTGGACCCGGGAACACTCACCAGAGCGCTCCCGGGCACACACGTTTAAACCGACGCGGAAGGTTTACTCCCACTCGATGGTGGCCGGGGGCTTGGAAGTCACGTCGAGGACGACACGGTTAACCTCGGGCACCGAGTTGGTGATGCGCGTGGAGATGCGGGCTAGGACGTCGTAGGGCAGGCGCGTCCAGTCGGCCGTCATCGCGTCCTCGGAGGACA
>CAURGZ010000073.1:0-5002 GCA_963524285.1 uncultured Atopobium sp. | reverse complement strand
TAAAGCGATAAGTACGGTGTTACATCAATAAATGCCTCGTCAATGGAGTACACGTGGATGTCTTCCGGTGCAATATATTTGAGGTACACCGAATAAACGTCTGCAGAGCGCTCCACATACAGGGCCATGCGAGGAGGAGCTACCTCGTACGTAAGATTTTTGGGAATCTCAAAAACGCGGCAACGTCCAGGAACACCCAACGCACGAAGCGCCGGTGAAACCGCCAAACAGATTGTCTTTTCCGTCCTGGTAAGATCAGCCACAACAAGCTTGGCCTTCATGGGATCAAGGCCTCGCTCAACGCACTCAACTGATGCGTAAAAACTCTTTAGATCAATAACCAGGTACTGTTTTTGAGAAGGTGCCATGGCCTAGATAAGCACAATGCCTTGAGAAACTTTTTCTGCCACGTCATTACCTACAAGATAACGAACAATCTCAAGACCAAACTTAAGGGCTGTTCCGGCACCCTGACTGGTAATAAAAGAGCCATCAACACAAACCGCATCTTGCGAAAGATTGGCGCCATTCTCTGAAAGAACATGCTGGAAGCCTGGGTTGGACGTAGCCTTCTTACCCGCAAGTAATCCACGCTTAGCGTAAATTGAAGGAGCAGCACAGATTGCAGCAAGTGCTCGACCATCTTCCGCAAACGCATCAACTGCCTGCATAAGTGGCTCGCAAGCCTCAAGATTAGTGGTGCCAGGAAGACCTCCAGGAAGCACCAACATGCTGTAATCATCAAACGAGACCTGACTGAGTAGCTTGTCTGTTAAAAAGGTAACCTGGTGAGAAGAAGTCACGCTCAAAGAATCAGAGATAGACACTTTGTCACAGGGAATACCCGCACGATACAGGACATCAACAACGCTCAGTCCCTCAATCTCTTCACAACCATCGGCAAAAAAGACAGCAACGCGCTTGTCAGTACATGGTGTAAACATCTGACTCCCTTCTCGACTAAAACTAGTACAAGTGTACGCCTTTTTACACAAAAAAGGACACTCAAGTTTGTGCTTGAGTGTCCAAAATTTTACCCAGTTAGACTGTTGCAGGAAGTACCTGCCAAGCCCTCTATAATCTGGCGAGAAACCCTACTCCTCGCTAATGCCCTCGTTAATAGCCTGAGCAATAGCTTCCTGATCATTAGAGCCACGAAGTAGAGACTTAAATTCATCTCTCATTAGAAGAACAGCGGTCTTAGAAAGAAGCTTAATGTGAGTGGTGCCAGCCTCTCCGTCTGGAACAAGCAGAGCAATAGCTACATCAACGGGCTTCTCGTCAAAAGAAGGCCACTCAAGAGGAGTGTTGTTCTTGAAGACAAAGACAGCTGCATCCTTGATAGCAGCATCTTTTGCGTGTGGAACTGCAAAACCGTCAGTCATGCCGGTCTCGCCCATTTCCTCACGAGCCAAAAAAGCATTGTAAACAGCGTCTGCATCATCAGTTACGCCAGCTTCCAATGATTTATCGGCAATAAAACGCAGGACATCATTACGGCTCGCTGCGTTCTGGTTTACAAAAACATTGTCTGCCTTAACAAAACCGCTCATGAATCTTCCTTCCGTATATTTGAGCTTTTAGCTCAGTAACTTCGTATGTAGTAATAATACCCGCAATGAAACAAAATTTACCTTGAGAAACTTTACTTTAGGGCCATTCTTAAAATCTGTTGAACATCTGCTGTTTTAAGCTGCATAAAGTTACCCGCATGATCTCCACCGCGAGCATCAATAGTGCCTTCTGCCATCTGGAGAATGTCCTCTTCCGAAGGGTCTACTCCAAGCTCGGCAAGGGAGGTTGGCATACCAATTGCATGACACCATTGATTCCAAGCTTCAATTCCTGCAAGGCCTGTAGCGACAGGATTATGGAAGTTGTTTTGAACTCCAAAAACATTGACGGCAAACTGCGCAAAGCGCTCTGGATCTTGGCTCATAACGTACTTGGCCCAACTTGCCCAAATAGCTGTAAGACCAGCACCATGAGCTACGTCATACTTTGCGCTAAGCTCATGCTCGATGGCGTGAGAGGCAAAATCGCTTACGCGACCAGTGCCAGTGAGTCCGCAGTGAGAAAGCGATGACGCCCAGAGCAAATCTGCTCGTGCAGCGTAGTTCTCTGGTTCTTTGACAGCAACCAGAACAGCTTCTTTTACGGTACGCAAGAGTCCCTCAGCCAGCTCGTCAGTGAGTGCCACGTCCTTCTCGAGCGTAAAGTAGCGCTCCATGGTGTGCATCATGATATCTGCGCCTGTTGACGCCGTCTGATAAGCGCTTACAGAGTAAGTGAGCTCTGGATTCATGATGGCAAAGCAAGGACGACCGCTCTGATGATGATAAGAACGTTTAAGCACACGTCCATCGGCCAGCGTAATGTTCATGACAGAAGAATCTGAGGTCTCAGAGCCAGTTCCTGCGATAGTGGAGATGACACCAATAGGAGCTGCCTTTGAAACACTGACCTTATGCAAATAAAGGTCTTCAAGAGAGACATCATTGGCTAAGCCATATGCAATAGCCTTAGCGGAATCCATGACAGATCCGCCGCCAATAGCCAAAATAAAGTCAACACCCTCGCGTTTACCCAGCTCTACAGCTTCTTCTGCAAGCTCTAAACGAGGGTTAGGAACAACTCCACCACAATCAACATAAGCAATCCCGGCATCGCTTAAAAGCTGGTGAATCTGGTCAAGCAAGCCGTTCTTTACCACATGATTGCCACCAAAATGCACCAGCACCTTGCCGCCTCCGTGAGCAGAGACAAGCTCTGCCGCACGAAGCTGAGTATCTTTTCCAAAAACCACCTGAGTAGGTACAACGTACTCAAAATTAACCATAACTAAAGACCTTTCTTACCTACTCGAGCAACATCTTAAGCGCGAGGCTCTTCTCCCCACCAGAACGTTGCAACAGTTCCAGGACCAGTATGAACGCCAATTGTTGCACCAATAGTAAAGATGTTGATATCGCCTGTCTGAGGAAGTTTTTCTTTAATAAGCTCTTTAACAGCCTGAGCATCAGAAACGCACTCGGAATTAGAGATAAACACCTTACGCGCATAAGCATTTCCCTGCTCAGCAGTCTGAGTCATAATCTCAACAACGCGAGCAATAGCTTTCTTCTTACCACGAGCCTTCTCTTTAACGGCCAAAGAGCCGTCAGCCTCAATATCCATAACAGGACAAATGTTAAGCATGCCACCAAGCAGGCCAGCTGTCTTAGAAATGCGACCACCGCGAACAAAGAAGGTCAAATCTGTTGAAAAGAACCAGCCATACACGCGGTGACGAGCTTCTTTTGCCCATGCAACAACCTCGTCAAAAGACAGGCCTTCATCGCGCTTATCGGCAAGACCATCTACCAAGAGACCATAGCCAGAAGATGCCTGCAAAGAGTCAATAACCTCAATCTTTCTGTCAGGGAACTCCTGCTCAATCTCTACTTTTGCCTGGCAAGCAGACTCGTATGTTCCAGAAACGCCAGAACTTAACGAAACATGAAGAACGTCTTTGCCTTCCTCCAGGAAAGGACGCCAGAAGGCCATGTACTCACCAATTGATACCTGTGAAGTGCGGCACTCAGCACCTGCAAGCATCTTTTTAAAGAGATCAGCTGGTGCATTAGTGCGACCAAAGTCATCCTTGCACTGAACACCATCAAGTTCGTAGTTGAAATATACGTATTTCACATCTCGTGACTGAAGGTACTTCTCACTTACATCGGCCGTAGAACAACAGGTCAAAACGTAGTTGGACATACAAGTCTCCTTGAAATATCTTCTTGCATAAAACAATCGCACACACTTATTTTTCTTGCAGATGTGAGTATACTTCTAATCTCATTTTTATGCTGCTTGTGGGGTGTTTCAAGTGCAAAATCACGTATACTTGCACGCGTTTGATTTTCTCAAAACACTACCTATACCTTAACTTTTATCTTCGGCGGGAATGGACAGCGCGTGGCATTATCAGATTTTTCTACTAGAAACTCTTCCAGACTCACACTAGATACTTCTTCTGCGCTTGTATGGAAGTTTGCCCTTCTTGTCTGCGCACTTATCTGGGGCGGGTCATTTGTCGTTATCAAAGATGCAATTAGTTACATCTCGGCAGCTTGGCTTATGACCTTACGTTTTGTCTTTGCTGTAGGTATTGTTGCCATCATCTTTAGAAAAAAACTTAAAGAACACTTGAATGTCACACATATCAAATACGGCGTGCTTTTAGGCATCCTAAACGGTCTAGGATTTCTGTTCCAAAATGGAGCTCTTGCTTATACCACTGCAGGTAAAGCTGCTTTTATTGCATCAATTTATTGCGCGATGATTCCGTTTGTAAACTGGCTCATTGCAAAGAAAAAACCTCATGGAACCAGTATTTTTGCAGCCTTTTTATGCGTAGCTGGCATTGGTCTTATCTCACTGGGCACTGATTTTTCGTTCTCGTTTGGTTTGGGCGAGCAGATGACATTGCTCTCAGCCATTATTTTTGCCTTTGTTTTTGTGCTTACTGCCGAGCTTGCTCACAAATACGACATCATCACGCTTACAGTAGTGCAGCTTGGTGTGAGTGCCCTTCCCTGCCTTGCCTACGCGCTTTGCTTTGAAACGGTTCCCAATTTTGCGGCACTGCCCATAAATGCCTGGGTTGCCCTCGCCTACATCACTCTTATTGCGACCGCGCTAACCGGTGTTTTGCAGAACCGCGCACAGAAGTCAGTTGCTCCTGTTCAGGCCTCACTAATTATTTCTCTGGACAGTATTTTTGCAGCAGTTTTTGGCGTTATCTTCCTTGCTGAAGTTATTACACCTACGATTTTCCTGGGCTTTATTGTTATCTTTGTTGCAATCTTTATCAGTGAGCTTGGCGAGAAACCCGCAGAGTCCCAAACTTCTTCAGAAAACTAAAGCTCTCTATACAACACGATCCTAAACAAAAAGCCCGCATATGTACCGACCCCCAAAAGTTAGACCAAAATCTAACGATTAGGAGGTCGGTATT
>CAURGZ010000072.1:0-5004 GCA_963524285.1 uncultured Atopobium sp. | reverse complement strand
GAGCACATTACCTTTGTTGAAGGTGTTGTGTGGGGCATTGATTCCTTTGATCAGTGGGGCGTAGAGCTTGGTAAACAGCTTGCAAAGCAGATTTTCCCTGCAATTCATAACGACGAAGAACTAGCAAAACAAGACGCTTCCACTCAGTCTCTTGTTGATTTCTATCGCAGAAACAGAACATAACACGTTACGTAACATAAAATTATTTTTTATCTCATGTTAAGAAGGTCATCTTGTATGGCCTTCTTTTTTATTTTTTAGAAATGTATTTCAAGGAGCGTTGGGCGGACATTTCTTTATCTAATATATGCAATATTGCTACTTTTATGTTCATATATGCAAAAAATTTCTGCATATATATTTATGCTGGTAGAACACTTGTTCATTTGATTAATCAAACAATTTGAATAAAATTTAAAAAAATAATACATCGAAACTATTAAAAGTTTTAGAATACCAGCAGTCTCCGTACGACTTTGTGTTATAACGGCTACTCATGTGACGCCTAGTCTGGATTGTAGTTTTTAAAGGATAAATGATTTACATAACAGGCTAAAAATTTTGTATTGGCGTAGTACAGATATAGAGGTGTTGTCAGGAATGGAGCGGTAATGAAGTACCTTTTGCTCGTAAGTCATGGAACGTTTGCACCAGGTCTGCATAGCGTAATGGACATGCTGATGGGGCCCAGAGAAAATATCTTGAGCTACAGCATGGAAGATGGCGTGGGAGCAGCTGAATATAGAGAGAATTTGTCAAAAATTCTTGAGCCACTTACTGCTGATGACGAGGTTGTCGTTCTTGGTGACATTATCGGTGGATCTCCACTTACTAATGCGCTTGATCTTCTCGCCAAAAAAGGCCTGCTTTCTCATACCGTGGCTTTTAGTGGCGCCAATCTTCCCATGGTAATTGGTGCTTTGATGGCTATCGATGATGGCCTAAGTGGTGAGGCTCTTGTGTCATCAATCCTGAACGAAGGAAAAAATGGCGTTAATCAGATCGTCTTAGCTCTTGAAGACGATGACGAGGAAGACCTTTAGTAATTACTGCAAGTACGCGTAGCTGCTTGCGTAAGAAATATGTTAGGAGAAAACATGATTTCATTTGTTCGTGTTGATGACCGCATGATTCATGGTCAGACAGTCACTCGTTGGGCCCTTGAGGTTCCTTGTGACGGAATCATTGCAGTTAATGATGCGGCTGCATCAAATCCTGTCCTTAAGTCTGCTTACAAGTCAGCAGCACCTGACAAGAAAGTATTTGTTTGGACATTTGATCACTTCAAAGAGAGCGCTCAGAAGGTTCTAGACAGCGATTCTCGTTATTTTCTTATTACTAAAAACCCAGTTGACATGAAGAAAATTCTTGTTGACTTTGGTTTTAAGCCAGGAATTAACACGGTCATTATCGGTCCTGGTAATGACCGTCCTGGTGCGGTAAAGCTGGGCAACAACCAGTCCTTTACTCAAGAAGAGGGACAGGCATTTGAGGATATAACCAAAGCTGGTTATACCGTTCAATTTGCTCTTCTTAAAGAAAAGGCAATTGGTGAGTGGCCTAAATTCCGCGAGAAGTTTGACGTAAAGTAGTATTCGGAAGGCGATTTTTATGGCAATTAATGCGTTTCAAGCTGCCCTTTTGGGTTTGTTTGCATGCCTTGCGTCACTACCTGGCATGGCTGGTACTACCGTAGGTAACTATACCCTCGGTCGTCCACTTGTTGCAGGTCTTGTCGTTGGTGTCATTCTTGGCGACGTCCAGACTGGCATTATTGTTGGTGCAGCAATCCAGTTGGTCTACATTGCACTCGTAACACCTGGCGGAACTGTTTCCGCTGACGTTCGTGCAGTTTCCTACATTGGTATTCCTCTAGCAATTCTTGCAATCAAGGCTTATGGTCTTGATCCAAGCTCTGTTGAGGCTGCATCTCAGGCAGCTGCTATTGGCGCAGCTGTTGGTACTCTTGGTACCGTCTTGTTCTACGGCACCGCTACCATGAACCTTGTATGGCAGGGTATTGGCTGGCGTGCAATGGAGAGCAAAGAGTGGGGTCGTATTAAGAAGACCATTCCAATGGTTGACTTTGTATTCCCTTGGGTTTCTCACATTCTTTTCTCGTTCATTCCAACATTCTTCATTTGCATGGCTGGCGAGAGCATGGTTGGCATCATGAAGGAATACCTTCCTATGAACGGTATCCCAATGATGACCCTCTTCACCGTTGGTACCCTTCTTCCTACCGTTGGTGTTGCAATTTTGTGCAAGCAGGTTATTACTAAGCCTCTTGATTGGGTAACTTTTGCCTTTGGCTTTATCCTTGCTGGCGCACTTGGCCTGAACCTCATTGTCTCTGCAGTCGTAGCAGTCTTCTTTGCTGTTCTTAACTATCAGCTTCAGCAGGCAAAGAATGTTCGTTTGGCTGCTGCAGCATCAGGCAATGTAAGCGCAGACGATGAAGAAGAGGAGGATATTTAATCATGGCTGAAAAGAAAACCATTTCTCAGAAAGCACGCAATAAGTCTTTCTTGAGCTGGATTTACGGCAATCTTACCTGCTTCTCTCAGGAGCACATGCAGACATTTGGTTACCTTGCATCCATGCTTCCAATCGTTGACGAGCTTTACGATACTGATGACCAAAAGGTTGAGGCACTTTCTACCTATACAACCTTCTTTAATACCGAGCCACAGATTGGTTCTATGGTTGTTGGCTTGACCGCTTCTCTTGAAGAGGCTCGCGCAAACGGCGAGGCAATCGACGACGAGACCATCAACGGTCTTCGTGCTGGTCTTATGGGCCCTCTTGCTGGTCTTGGTGACTCCATTATCGTTGGTACCTTTATTCCAATTCTTCTTGGAATTGCACTTGGCCTTTCTAAGGGCGGCTCCGTTCTTGGCCCACTGTTCTATGTTGTGGTCTGGAACCTCATTATGTACTTCGGCATGAAGTTTGCTTACGACCAGGGCTATAGCCTGGGCTCTTCTGCTGTTGAGGCACTTGTTGGTCCTGAGTCCGAGGCTCTCCGTAGCTCCATTGTTATGATTGGTACTATGGTCATTGGCTCTGTTGCTGCTACATGGATTAACGTCACAACTTCTCTGAATATTGCTGGTGTTGACATTCAGACAACACTTAATGGCATCTTCCCTAAGGTATTGAACCTTCTGTTTGTATACCTTTGCTGGTGGTTGATGACTAAGAAGAAGCTCAGCCCAACGGTTGTTATGCTTATTCTTGTTGTTGTAGCACTTGTTGGCGTTGTTATTGGCGTCTTCAACCCAGGTCTGTCTTACTAATTTTTTGCGCAAAATCCTGTCTGGCGCAGAAAAGACAAACGTAATAAAGTGGCATCGTCATACGGCGATGCCACTTTTGATTGAGAGTTTTTATGAGCAAGAAAAACTATGTAGGAGCAGCTTCTCATTCACACGAGGATAACCCTTTGGTTGTCGAGGCTCGTATGCAGACAAAAGCTCTTGGAACACTAAGCGTTTATAGAAGAGCCGCTTATTCTGGCATCGCAATTGGAGCATGGCTTATATATCTCAGCGTGTACGGGAGTCTCTCTACAAGTTCTATGGCAACGGTTACACTTGTGGGCGGCATAGTTCTTCTCGTCATATCTGTTCCTATAGCTGGAATTTTGCATGTAGGTATCTCAAGAGGAAAAAAGAACGTCGAGAAGATCATCAAAGCAATTGAAAAAAATTCGTCAAAAAATGCATAGAAGCGATACGATCTGTGCAAAGATTTCTCTAATAGGGTAGAGTATCTACAGCGCATTGAGCGGGTGCGGATGACGTGACACCTCGAACCTGGTCAGGGTCGGGAGACAGCAGCCATAAGGGGTCACTCGCGGGCATCCGTTCCCACTCAATGCGCTTTTCTTAGGCGTTGACTTTGCTTGCCGCGACATTTGTCACGACGATTGGACTTCGATGGGTTTTGTAAACTACATCATTGAACTGCTTAGAGATCCTCGCGCATTTATTGCTTCAATGATTGCCACTGGTCCTCTCGCTGCGTACGGCTTTGTTTTTTTGATTGTTTTTATTGAGACTGGCGTAGTCTTTTTCCCATTTTTACCAGGTGATTCTCTGCTTTTTGCAGCAGGATTTTTTGCCCATAACGGCGGCTTTAATATTGTTGTACTGCTTGTTATTACGTGGGCTGCTGCAATTCTTGGCGATCAGATGAACTTTATGATTGGCCATTTCTTTGGTCAAAAAATTATTGCTTCTGGAAAGGTCAAGGCACTTACTCCAGAGCATCTTGAGAAGACTCAGAAGTTTCTGAATAAACACGGTCATCTTGCAATTTTCTTAGGGCGCTTCTTCCCCTTTATCCGCACGTTTGTGCCTTTTATTGCGGGTATGGGCGGTATGCACTGGCGCAACTTTGGCATCTATAACATTCTGGGCGGTCTTACCTGGTCCACGATGTTTGTACTTCTCGGCTATTTCTTTGGCGGCATTCCTGTAGTTCAGGAGCATTTTGAGCTGCTGATTGTGGGAATTGTTGCGGTCTCGATCATCCCTACAATTGTGGGAATTGTTCGTGGGCGTATGCATAAGGGCGAGAAGAACGACGAAGAAGCCACAGATAAGGAAGAAGACAAGGTGCAGTAACAAGCCTTTGTACTTCTCGTAATTTGATGATAGAAATCCCGTCAGGAAAGACTCGGCCTGACGGGATTATTTTTACTCTTTGGAGAGCTGGTAGGTATCAGTAAAGGTGACGGTCTGACCGTTTTCCGTGTGGGTGGAAATAAGCTGAGCTACCACGCTGTTATCAGCAATATCAAAAGTAACTTTCAACTGTGGTTTTTGAGCTGTGCTGAGGGACGTGCTAGAAGCAGAATGAGCATCCAGACTTGCATTGGTTACATCAACCGTTCCAGAAACCTGAATTTGATCTCCGATGGTTCCAGAAGTAGTCAGAGAGACAGATGCGTTCTTGAACTCAGTGTCACCTGGATACCAACGGTACGAGGTGTTAAGC
>CAURGZ010000071.1:0-5168 GCA_963524285.1 uncultured Atopobium sp. | reverse complement strand
CAGAATCATAATCACCCGCATATGAACTGCCTCCCATTTCTTATGTCCAAGAAATAGGAGGCAGTTTAGAAAAGGCTGGGTTATTTCTTACCTAAGCCGCCCTTGCCGCCGCCACCATTTCCAGATGAGCTGCCGCCATTTCCTGAAGAGCTACCACCATTTCCTGAAGAACTGCCGCCAGAACCAGAAGTAGGAGTTACTAGCTTATAGCCACCCTTACCATCTGGCTGCCAAGGGAACTCTGCCTTTGGTGGATACTCATATTTAGCCCAATCATCCTCACGGTGATTAAGGAGGGCAAACTTAAGAGTAAATCCAGGAGCATCAATACTGAGAAGCTTTTTATTTTCCGCAGTAGTGTATAGAACAGACTTAGATATCTGTTCAGTTTCTGAAAAGCCCTGAGCAAGAATGGGGAAAGAAAGACCATCTGCCGAAGGCTCTTCTGCAACAATCTGAATAGGAGAAACGCTACCGTCTGGATAGAACAGTGCAGCAGCTCCATCCTTATGAGCAGAGAAAGTATACGCTCCGCCAGAACCCTTATTCATAGACTCAATCTGATCACTAGTCAAATCTTCTTTAGAACCATCTGCATAGTGCAAGCCAAAGAGATAATACGTACCAGGAATGGTGGCAGCAAAATTGACTACCTGTCCTTCAATATAAGCTATCTGTGAAGTATCGTCTGGATTGTCAGAAAGTTTTTTGAAATTAAACGTAATCTCACTCTTGGCATCACTGTACTTCAGATAGTTGTTGTCGTCCTTATCAAAAAGCATTGGCACACTATCGCCATCATCATACGTACATTGAATGGCAATAGTTCCTTTTGCTTCCCACTTACCGTCATTCTTCACACCTTTAAAATTATGCATGAAGAAAGTGCCGTCTTCTTTGAATGAATAGTAAAGAACGGTTCCATCGTTATAGCCCTGATTAAGCATGCCACCATGGTCAAAGGTTTTGCCTTCCTTTGATCCACCTTTAGTTCCAACGCCATTGTCAACACACCAGACGCCAGTAATAATCTTAGAAAAATCTCCGGTTAGCGTTGGATTATCTGGAATCTCTTCAAGCTTCACAAAATCTGACTGAGAAGGCGTATCCCCAGTACCGTCTTGACCGCCATTCTGAGGATCTTGACCAGCTCCACCAAGAACAGAATCAGGGTTTAAGATTGCCTGAAGGACATCACTATTACAAGCAGCAAGCGTGCTGGCAGCACCGCCTGCGGCCAATCCAGCAAACGCTCGACGAGTAATCATCTCTTTGTTCATACGTTCCTCCTATATGCGTATGGGAGTCCCAACTTTTTATATTCTACTTGAAACGAGTCAAATGTTACACATTGAGCTGCATTCGACTTATGTATCATCCTACTTTGTATGAGGAAGATGAGAGGTAATCAACGTCATAGTGCCCGTAAAGCGCAGGCTACCAGAAGATGCAGGTGCAATAAAATGCGAGCCCTTGCAAATCCTATGTTCTACTCCGTTGCCGCCATCAGCGCAAACCGTACCTTCTCCTTCAATGACACTTATGCACATAAACGGCCATGGCTGAGCAATAGTTTTTGCCTCATGAATCTCATACTTTTCTACCGAGAAATACTTGCAACTCATAAGCTCAGTTTTGCCGTCAATTTCTGGAGCTGTGATTTCTCCAGATGTTGGAGCTTCCTGTGCATAATCAATGACCTCAAGACTCTGTGCCAGATGTAAATCACGAGGCTTGCCATCGTCTCCTAAACGATCATAGTCATACACACGGTATGTAATATCTGAGCTCTGCTGAGTTTCAAGAATAAGCGTGCCCGTTCTAATTGCGTGGACGGTTCCAGGATCAATCCTAAAGAAGTCTCCAGCCTTAATGGGCACGTAATTGAGAAGTTGGCTCCACTTGCCCTGCTCAACCATAGCTGCAAACTCTTCTTTTGAGGAAGCGTTCTGACCAACAACAATATCGCCATTCTCTTTTGCATCAAGAATGTACCAGCATTCAGACTTACCAAGCGAGCCATTCTCGTGCTCTGCAGCATACTCATCATCTGGGTGAACCTGAACAGAAAGGTCATCTTTTGCATCAAGAATCTTAATAAGGAGTGGAAAGCGATCTCCCTCTGCATTACCAAAGAGCTCTCGATGAGTTGTCCAGAGCTCAGAAAGAGTTTTTCCAGCATATGGACCAGAAGCAACTTCACAGTCTCCATTAGAGTGCGCACTAATTGCCCAGCACTCTCCTACTGAGCCATCGGGAATGTCATAGCCATACTCTTCAGCAAGCCTTCTGCCGCCCCAAATCTTATTGTGAAAAAGAGGTTTTAAAAAGATAAGATCGTTATATGACCTGTCTGTGTTTTTATCTAAATCTAGCATCGTAGCTCCTTATATGCAGTGCATATATGCTTTTCTAATAGCTAACAACTCTATAGTCTAACGGATTCTAATAACTTAATACTGACTCATTTAACTGCTTTTGACAGGGTTTCTCGCTAACAAAAAAGGCTCAGCTAAAAGCTGAGCCTTTGCAGTCAACGAACTAAGTGAAACTTAGAACATAACGTTGAAGGAATCCATGCTGTAGTCAGAACCATAAAGAGCAAGGATGGTACCACGAACAGTTGCGGATGGATCCATCTTTACACCTGGGTCAAAGAATGCAAAGCCCTTGGTAGTTGCGTTAGGAGCTGCGTTAACAAACAAGCTCAGCTCATCCTTGCCAATAGCGGTGTCGGTGGTCTGAATGAAGATGTTGGTATCGGTCTTGTTAACAACCTCAACCAGATAGCCGTTGGAGTTCTCAAAGTCAACACCAATGCCGGTAACGGTAACGGTAATCTTATCGGTGTCGATAAGAACCTCAGTCTTATCGCCAGTCTTCTTAATATCATCAACGTACTTCTGAACGTTGGTAACCTGCTCTGAAGTGTTGTGCTTATCCATCAGAGTGTTATAGAGGTCCTTAGAGTCAGAGTCACCAGCACGAGTATCTGAAGGCTTGGTTGCGGTATTTGCATCAGGTGCAGTCTGCTGTTGCTGCTGTTGCTGCTGACCACCGCCAGTAGTGGTTCCTGGATCAGCAAGATTTGGAATAAGATTGCAGCCAGCAAGTGCAAGAACGGCAGAAGCGGATGCTGCTACGAGGCCGAGCTTATTGAACTTCATAAAGGTCTCCTTTGGGTGATTTATACCTTGTAAGAGGATAACGGAAATAAGTAGATATTGTCAATTTTTATGCATAGATGAACACTTAATGCTCTGCAACTAAAGCCTTGATGCCACCTTGCGTAAACATTACTGCTGAATTTATGTGACCGTCAGCCTCTTCACGAGTCTCATCATTTTTAAGAATATTGACAATGGTGGTCATTTCAGTTTGAGCAAGCCAGGTAATAATAAACTCATCATAGGGTTTAACCTGTGTAACGTTAGGATAAAGAATAGCTCTGATGGTTGCAGAGATAACCTCGGTCAACTCTTCAAAGAAATAGGCAACATGTGGGTTTTCTCGATTATTCACAAGAATCTGCGCCACGTACCTATTGCCGTACAGAAGGTCCAAGAATTTCTCGAGCGTTTCTTTATCACCCAAAGGAGTGTCTTCAAGATTTCTTTCGCCAGAGACCAGCAGATGATCTTTGTAATCCTCAAGAATCTGAATTGCGCCTTCAGTGACAGGAATCAAAACATTCTTAAAGAGGTCCTCTTTGTTATCAAAGAAGAAATAAAGAGCGCCCGTGGTAACGCCTGCATGTGCACAAATCTGTCGAAGTGAAGCTTTATCGTATCCCTGTAAAGCAAACTCTTGCTCTGCGGATTTAAGAAGCTTGTGACATGTGTCACAACTTTCTGTTTGTGGTCGCCTCGACATTGCTGCCGCTCCTTTATAAATGTTTTAAATCCCCTTGTAACAAGGAGATTCCCCCAAATCAATACTACCTTGTTTTAAGAGGAACATATAACAGAAAGTTAACTAATTATGTAGAAATCTATAATCGTTACATAACAACTTTTGTGATATTTACTTAATTCTTTGATATTGATTAGACGAGAAACACGTCAGAGGCATAATAAAACCCTGCTATGTTACATAACAGGGTTTTAAGACATACCGTTAACCCAAATTATCCTTACGCTTAATAAATTCTCCGCAGATATATGACTTCCTTAGATACTCGCGATTAAACGGATCTTTGACGGGAACAAAATCCTCTGGAGACTTAGCAAAGTGCATGGCGAAAAGCTCATGGATATGTGGATCAGCCAGCAAATAGCCGCGCGAGCAGTACGCCTGATACATCTGGGCGTCCTCGTTAAATTTGAACGAGCTAAAAGCGCAGTCTGAACAGTGTAGTCCAGCCATCTTGCACATCTCCTACTCTTCAGATAGCCCCATGCAATCTGAACAACGCTGAATCATACGCGTATACAGCAAGTATGGCATTGAAAACAATAAAAATAGTCAAAAATACTTATTCGACGCCAAGAATTTCCGGGAGCGTGTAATCTGAGCCGTTCCCCGAGGAAACAACAGGTTGAAGGTATTCTCTATTGTCATTTCCGTCATGCATAACAGTAGGATTTGGAAGATTAACACCCTCGGCTAAATTCTTCTTCTGCATCTCTGTAAGCTCCACGCCAGCATCAACAAGATCTTTAAGATGCTCAACCCAGAGTTGATCAAGACTTAAGGAGAAAAAGTCAGCGATAACCTTTGCTTTATCAAATGAAGGCCACTTACGGCGCTCGGTGCAAATATAAGAGACATACGCACGTGACCAATGTGAGAATTCGCACAGGTCTACCTGGCGCTTGCCACTTTCTTGTAACAACCTTGCTACTGTCCTACCCAAACCTGGGTCGGTCTTTTTGGTAACACCTGCCTTAGCCATCTCACAGCCCCATCTGCTCAAACGATGTCTGAAAAACATGCGTATGTTTTATGCATAGTCTCGTGCTGTTACCGTATCATACTACACTAAAATATCTTCAGATACAATTTGTTATGTTGTTTTACAAGCGGAAATTTGAAGAAAATTGCATACCTGTTACGTAAATAGATCATGAGTGACTCTACTGTCTGGAATTAATTGGCTATACAAAAGATATGCAAAAATCAATTCCTCTATGCAAAATAATGTATTGGCGATTTTATGCAATAACAAA
>CAURGZ010000070.1:0-5175 GCA_963524285.1 uncultured Atopobium sp. | reverse complement strand
CGGTTTTCTCGACATTTACCGATACAAAATTGGTGAGTGCATACGGCTACGCATACGCTGACCAGCACAATTACTTAACGCTTGAGACTGCCGATAAGACCATCCTTGCGCTCAAGGGAACAGAGATTTCTAGTGCACACTCTCTGTGGCCTCTAGGGGATATGTATCATGCAGATATTGTTGACCTTGCAAGGGTAAGAAATACCTTCTCGCCAGCTATTGACCATGCAGTTCTCGAGAATATCTCTGAGGTTGTAACTGATGGGTTGGAGAACGCCGCGCCAACACCTCAAGAACGCATCGAGTTTGTTGATTACGTGCTTACCAGCTACCTTGAGTGGAATAAGAGCATTTCTGCCATTGTGGAAGAAATGGGAAAAGTTGACGAGGTCAAAGCAATTATTTCTAGGCTTCACGCTCGCCAAAAAGACCGCAGAAACACCACTGAGGTTCTGGAAATGTCTTCAAAAAGCCTCACAAATGCCCAAATTCCACACGCATCAGTCTGGCAAGACAAAATTAGAGATACAAAGGCTTCCGAATCTGACCTGGTAGAGTCCTTGCGAAATTCTTTGCGAGAAATTCAAGGAGCTTCTATGCATCTGCCTGAGTTGTCAGTTGATCCAACAGAGGCTCAGGAGGGCTTTAAGGATATGCTGGAGCTTTTAAAAGAGCTGGCACAAGAATCTGATGCACAAATTGGCATGGTTGACCCCAAAATGTGGAGAGGCCCTTTCTCAGAAAATTAGTTGCATCGTTTGCGCACACTCTGTGATAATATAGAACGAACGTTCTATATTAGGAGGTGCAATGGTAATTCTTGGAATAGACCCTGGTCTTGCCCACACTGGATGGGGAATTGTAGAGACAAGGGGTTCTGAATGCCGTGCACGCGCCTATGGATGCATAACTACAACCGCAGATGAACCAATAGATATGCGCTTGGGAAGAATCTATAACCAGATTGTTGAGGTTATAGATAAGTTTTCACCAGAAGCTCTTTCTATTGAGAGCATTTACTTTGGACAAAACGTTAAATCTGCTATTCCTACTGCACATGCTCGCGGTGCTGCTATTGTCGCTTGTTCTAAAGCAGGTCTTACGGTTGGAGAATATACCCCAATGCAGATAAAGCAGGCTGTTGTTGGTACAGGAGCTGCTGATAAACAGCAGGTTATGTATATGGTTCAAAACATATTGTGCTTGGACCATCAGCCTCATCCAGATCACGCGGCTGACGCTTTAGCTGCTGCAGTTTGTCACGCTAATCTTGTAAGAACCACCTCGCTTGGAAAGGGAAGAATACAACTATGATTGTCCAGCTTACGGGCACACTTGTATCCGTTACACCTTCAGTAGCTGTTCTCGACGTCAATGGCGTTGGGTATGAGCTGGGTATCTCAGCTTCAACAGCTGCTGCGCTTCCACAAGCGGGTGAGGCGGGCGTTACCGTTTTAACTCGTATGGTAGTCAGAGAAGATTCAATGGAACTCTTTGGATTTGCTTCGCGAGAAGAGCGTGCGCTCTTTGATCGCTTGCGTGCAATTTCTGGAGTAGGTCCTAAATTGGCTCTTTCTGTGCTTTCTACGTTTACGCCACAGCAACTCGCGGTAATTGTGGCTACCAATGACGGAAATCGTCTTAAGAGTGTCTCTGGCCTTGGTAAGAAGAAGGCAGAGCGTTTAGTAATTGAACTTTCTGATGTGTTCGCAAAAGATGCAGAGCTTAAGCAGCTTGTTGGTCTTACGTCTCCTGCTGACTTTGCTGCTATTCCAAAACCTGCTGTAACCTCTGTAGAATCAGAGGCTATTGAGGCTCTTCTTGGAATGGGCTTTACTTCTCAGGAAGCAACGCTTGCTCTTGAGGGGTATGAAGAGGCTGGTGCTATTACAATTGAAGCTGCTATTGGATATGCACTAAGGCGTTTGGGAAGTGGTAATTAATGTGGGAAGCAGATGCAGATAACTTATTTGAGTCGTCGTCTACTCCAGCTCCATTTCCAGGACACACTTCTCAACGTGTAGTTTCTAGTGGGCTTCAGGCAGAAGACTTGGAGCAAGATAGAAACTTGCGACCAAAAACTCTTGATGAGTATCTTGGTCAAGAGCGCGTTAAATCAAATCTCCGTGTTCTTATTGAGGCTGCAAAAAGCCGCAATGAGCCGCTCGATCACGTTATTTTTTCTGGCCCTCCAGGCCTTGGCAAAACAACGCTTGCAGGTGTTTTAGCAGGAGAAATGGGCTCAAAGCTTCATACAACCTCTGGCCCCGCAATTGAGCGAGCAGGAGATTTAGCAGCAATTCTCACCAATCTTGAAGAGGGAGATATCCTCTTTGTTGATGAGATTCACAGACTTAATCACCAGGTTGAAGAAATTTTGTATCCAGCAATGGAGGACTTCTTCTTAGATATTGTTATTGGCAAAGGCCCTGCGGCAAGGTCAATCAGGCTTGATATTCCACGCTTTACTCTTGTAGCTGCAACAACAAGAACAGGACTTCTAACTGGCCCTTTGCGTGATCGTTTTGGTATTTCTTATCGCCTTGACTACTATACTATTCCTGAGCTTCAGACTATTGTCATGCGCTCGGCAAACATCCTTGATGTAGAAGTTGATGAGCAGGGAGCTGCTGAAATTGCTTCTCGATCAAGAGGCACACCACGCTTGGCAAATCGTCTGTTAAAACGCGTACGAGATTACGCACAAGTTAAAGCTGAAGGTACTATTACCTGGCAGGTAGCCTCAGAGGCGCTTTCATTCTTTGAGATTGATGAGCTTGGTCTAGATGTAATGGACGTGCGAGTTTTACGTGCGCTTTGTGAGACATTCAGAGGTCGTCCGGTTGGTCTCACAACCATTGCAAGTGCAGTCTCAGAGGATCCGTCTACACTTGAAGATGTTTATGAGCCATATCTTTTGCAGCAAGGGCTTATCATTAGAACCCCTCAAGGTAGACAGGCAACGCATGCTGCATTTGATCACTTACGTATTCCTGTTCCTACTAACTAGTAGATTGGAACAAAATGCTTCAACGAGATTATATTTTGGAAGTAATCGATGACTTTACTTCAACGGTCACAGCAGGTTTGGGAAATGCTTTAGAGACTCAAACTGAAGAGTCACTTGATGGGGTAGAGGCAGCTGTTGCAGAGCTCATTGATTTAAGCCCAGAGACTGCTCTTGCGCTTTCGCCAGACTCTCTTGTAACCATGATGTTACTCTCCGGCGTAGCTGATTCCGTTGCAGAGTATGTGGTGTATGCCCTCGATAGGCTCTCTCACGTTTATGAGCAACTAGGAGATGAGGATAAGGCTGGCCTCAGAAGACAGCAGGCAGTAGCGGTTGCACAGTCCTTCTCGGTAGATCAAAACGCTACTCCAGAGCAATTTAAGGATTTTGAAGCAAAGTATTTTGCGTAACCACATTTTATAAGCTAACAAATAAACCCCAGCTCAATATGAGTTGGGGTTTATTGCTATAGAGCGAAATAACTACTTAGGTTACCAAATAACAATCTTAGTTCCATAAGGAATGTTGTCATAAACCCACTTAGCGTTTTCTGTTGCAAGACGTACGCAACCGTGGGAACCGTTGTATCCAAGCCTACCATCACGGACGGTATAACCGTCGGAGTTATAGAGAATGGAGTGAATAAGATACTCACCAGAAATGGTCGTGTAATACCAGCATCTAAAGCCAGACCCAAAGTAAAGACCCTTGTTACCTACGGTAAATTGACCATGAGGGGTCCACATACCTGGTGCTCCTGTGGTGCACTGCCATTCGTACCAAACAACCCAGTTGCCGTGTGAGCCCCTATATACAGCAAAGCGATTGCCGGTAGTATCAATCTGGATGAGCCAGTTAGTAGCACTGTAATAGTTCTGTGCATAACGATACATATCGGGGTAGTAGCAAGGCTGCTCCTCCATGGCGCCATCAGCAGCTGACCAATACAGTTTTCCACCCCAGGTTACATAACCAGTTTGCATGGAACCATTATTACTGAGATAGTAGTCCTTGCCGTTATCTTTAATCCATCCGGTTTTCATCTTGCCGTCAGAATCAAGGAAGTACCAACTGCCCTTTGAATTAATCCAACCAGTTTGTTTTTCTCCATTGGAACTAAAATAGTACCAAGTTCCATGAATATTAAGCCATCCATCTGCTGGTGCACCATTAGAAAGATAGTAAAAATCTTTACTATTTTCTTTTATCCATCCCGTCTTAATTTTATGGTCGGAGCCAACGTTTACAGTCAAGCCAGGAAGATGTACCGTTCCTGTTGGCTGTGAACCGTCATCTGTAGAGAAGACTCCTTCAGGAGAAATGAATCCAGTCAGTACTCCGTCTGGACCTGCCCAACGTTTTACACCATTTGAAAGAGTAACCCATTCATTTTTTGCTAGACCATAGCTTTTATCAAAGTAGTAATTCTTTCCATCAATTGAATGCTCTCCAACGTATGCGGCATGGTCAATTGAAGATGGATTAAAATACCAGGTCTTATTGCCAGGAGTAGTAAACCATCCAGAGACAAGCGCGCCGCTAGATTGAGCCCAGGACAAATTTCCGTCTGGTAGGGACACCCAATTACTAGCAGTCATACCAGCATTTTCATCAACGTAATATGAACCGCTAGGAAGTTGGAAAAGTCCAGTTTTCATGCGATGGATTGAGTCTTCTGGATCAAAGTAAAACCATTTACCATTTGGGAAATGTTTCCAACCTGAATAGAATGAGCCATAAGTATCTACCCAAGACCATGAACCATCATCATTGTGAATCCAACTATTTCTAAGGATTCCATAGTTTTCATCGAAATGATAATATGTGCCGTCAATTTCGACGTTGCCAATAAGCGCTGGATGCTGTGGAACAGATGGATCAAAGTACCAAGTTCTACCATTTGGTGTGTTAAACCAACCAGAGGCAAGAGCGCCATTTTTTTGAGCCCAAGCCCACTTACGAGTAGGTAGTTGAATCCAACTGTTAGAAATCATACCTGCATATTCATCAATGTAATATGAGGTACCAGAAACCTGAATTGTTCCAATTAACATACGATGACGAGGTTCTTCTGGATCAAAATAGAACCACTTGCCGTTAGGCATATGCTTCCATCCAGAATAGTAAGTACCATCTTCAGTTGCCCATGACCAAGAACTTGCTGA
>CAURGZ010000069.1:0-5249 GCA_963524285.1 uncultured Atopobium sp. | reverse complement strand
GGTGCGCTCATTCCGCTTTCTCAGGAATTGACACAAACGCGCAGGTATTTGACAATTGAGAAGGCGCGTTTTGGAGAAGAACGTATTCAAGAGTCTGAGCATGTCGATGAGGGATGCGAAGATGTTCAGGTACCGTCTTTTTTGATTCAGCCTATTGTCGAGAATGCCGTGAGGCACGCTATGAAAGATGAAGGCGCCCTCCATATTGACATCCACGTCACACGCGATGATGATGATATTCTTATATCTGTTGCTGATGATGGTCTTGGAATGGATGAAGAGACTGTTTCTCGCTTACTTAATGGTCAAGGTCCTACCCCGCAGGATTCTTCGGGGAGAAATAGGGGCACGGGTATTGCCATTAAGAACGTAGCTGAGCGAGTTGAGCGCTTCTACGCCGTTGGCTCTGGCATGGAAATCATGTCTAAACCAGGGCAGGGTACGTGCGTGACACTCAAGCTTGCAGGTGCGGCACTGCAGGCAACAGCATAGTAGTATCGGTTTTTGCTTAACGCTGCGTTAGGCCGTTGGGAGATGAATGACATGCGCGCCATGATTGTTGATGACGAGGCTCCAGCCCGTTCTGAACTCAAGTTCTTGCTTGAGGAGACCGGACGTCTCGAGGAAATCATTGAGGCCACAAGTGCAAGGGATGCTGTCGAGAAACTCATGGAGTCTCGCGTTGAGGTCTTGTTCCTCGATATCTCCATGCCTAAGACAAATGGAATGCAGCTTGCAGAGGCTCTTCACAAGCTGAAGAATCCTCCCCAGATTGTGTTTGTCACAGCATATAGCGAGTACGCGCTGGATGCATTTGGCGTTAACGCGGTAGATTACCTAATGAAGCCCGTTGAGACCGAGCGCCTTGAGCAGGCTCTTGATAAGGTTGAAGAGCGCCTGCGCCCTCAGTCTCCTATGGCAACCATTGAGCGAATTCCTGTCATTAAGAGCGGAAGCAAGGTTCTTGTTCCAATTGATCAGATTCGCTTTATTGAGGCAAAAGACGATTATTCTTGCATCTACACAGAAGACGATCGTTTCTTGTCTACTATTTCTCTGCAAAAACTTGAAGAGCGCCTTGCTCCACACGGATTCTTCCGCATTCATCGTAGCTTTATCGTGAATCTTGAGTATGTTGACGATGTTGAGGTTATCTCTGCTGGTATCCTACAGTTGACTATTCAGGGATTTGAGGAGCGTCACATTTCGGTTTCTCGCCGTCGTGTGGTTGCACTCAAGCGAGCACTGGGACTGTAGAAGCTCAAAGGGTTTCTCGCCAGCAGCTAAAAGCGCACGTAGGAGTTTGGTATGGCACTGGTAAGGTTTGACGTAATTTCAGATACGCATGGGTATTTGTCATCTGAGTTGCTTGAAGCTCTGCAAGGTGCCAACTACATTGTGCATGCAGGAGATATTACCTCTAACGCCGATTATCAGACACTGCAGAAGATTGCTCCCGTTAAGCTTTGCCTGGGCAATAATGACTTCTGCTACAACTATGGCCCCATGGTAAAGAAAAAGATTATTTTCTTTGCGGCTGGTCTTAAGTGGCAGGTATGTCATTATCGCGAGAGGCTTGACCTGGTCAAATGCAATATTGCTATCTGCGGTCACACGCATAAGCCTTTTGTACAGCGTGACGAGTGGACCAATACACTTGTAATGAATCCAGGAAGCCCTACCTACCCGCGTGGTCGCGAGGGCGCAACTATGGGACGCATTATTGTCGATGATGAAACGGCCCAGGTAGTCAGCGCAGAGATTATTAGTCTGTCTTCGCTTGAGGTGCTTTCTTCTTGTAAATAAGCGATGGAATCATCAGCTTGGTAAAAAGCACTAGCCATACAAGGGCAAGCGAGAAACCACCAATGACGTCGGTAGCATAGTGGACGCCCAGATAAATTCTACTGACGCCAATCATAATGATGACACCTGAGAACAGGCCACACCAAATCCAACGCTGTAGCTTGTCTTTCTCGTAATGCCAGACAAGCCAAATGAGTAGGCCATAAAAAGCCATCGAGAACATCGAGTGGCCCGACGGGAAGCTGTAGCCAGTTTCAACAACCAGTCTAAAGCCATCCGGGCGTGGACGTTGGACAATTGCCTTAAAGATAAGGTCTACAACAACAACGCCACCCAGATTAATAAAGGCAAGCCTGCCGACACTTGGCCCTGGTGCAAAAGCAGCAACCACAATAAGCATGACAATAACGGTGACAGGACTTGCAAGTCCAGAGAACCCCTCCATTATCTCAGTGAGAAGGGGAGTTCTAAGGTGGACAACAAAGAGCCTGTAGGCAAAGTGATCAATGCCGATGACGTCACCTTCAGAAACGTCAATCAGCAAAAAAATAAAGATTGCTGAAGAGACAAGCAGAATGATGGTAGAAAGGCTAGAACGTAGACGCTGTAGAAAGAGGCGCTTACGAACTCCTTTTAAAAGTCCTGTCTGTTGGGCATCAAGGCTTTTATCTGCCATTAGTTCTCCTTGTAACAAAAAGGCGGCACGCCGATAGACGTACCGCCGCTTAGTTCAATGATAAGCCAGCGCAGCCGCGTGGCACACAAGAACTTACAGGTTAGCGTTGAGCTCAGAAACGAGGTCAGCCTTAGGAAGGTTGCCAACCATGGTGTGAACAGGCTCGCCGTTCTTGAAGAGGATGAGGGTTGGGATAGAGACGATGCGGAAACGAGTTGCAAGATCTGCCTCGTCATCAACGTTTACCTTGTAAACGTCAAGCTTGTCTGCCATCTCATTGCCAACTTCCTCGACAACTGGACCAAGAGCACGGCAAGGACCGCACCAAGATGCCCAGAAATCAACAAGAACAGGCTTGTCTGCGTTTGCAAGAACAGAATCGAACTCTGCAGTAGTAAGCTGCTGTGCCATAACGAACCTCCAGTTACACACGGCCTTTAGGCCATTTAATTTCAAGCACTTAGCAAACTTATCCCCAAATTAGAAAAGTGTATACACATAACTTTGTAGACTTGCTCAAATTGTGAATTACGTGCATAGTTGGCATATAAGAAAGAGGTGCGCATGCCAAGCGAAAGATTTATGCGAAAAGAAGCCTACATGGCAAAAACAACGCATGAGTTTGGAGATTTTGCTGCTCAGGGGGTGTGTATGGCAGGCAATGCTTTTGCATCGGTTTTATTGGTAAAAGGGCAAGAAGACTTTGGAGAAGAAGAGCTTTCTGCACTTAAAGCTTCTTTAGAGCATTTAGGCTATGCACCTGAGGCATGGGCCACCTTGCTTACCACAACAAAAACAGGCGAGCCCATAAATCCAGAGCTCGTTAGGCAGGCGATAAGTGCTTTTAGTCCTGACACGGTGCTCTTGGTAAATGATGCAGCAGTTGCGTCGGTGCGCGAAGCGTATGCAGACGAGCTTGACCAGCTTAAAACTGATGCCGAGAAGACCTTCTCGCCCCGTGTTCTTGTCCATGTATGTGGAATGCGCGTGGTTAATCTTGATAACTTTGCCGGTGCGCTTGATGACCCTCATCAGAAGCAGATGCGCTGGGCTGCAATTAAACAGGTTCCACCTTTGGGAGAACCCTATTAGTAATGATTTGTCGTATTTTTTACGAAAAACGACATTGTGACGTTTCATGAGCGCTGCTCAGATTATCCTTGAGGTAGTCAAAAGAAGGAGACTGGTATGGCATTACCTACAGCACCAAGCATTTTGCCTACTGACGCAACACAGACTAAAGCTTGGCAAGCACTTACAGAGCATTACGCCAACTTAAAAGATACTAAGGCTACGCTGAAGAAATGGTTTGCAGAGGACCCACAGCGCGCCAAGAATCTTACGTTCGAGCTAGACCAGTTCCATATTGATCTTTCTAAAAACCTTGCCACGCAAGAGACGCTTGATCTTCTGTGTGACCTTGCTAAAGAGGTCAAGCTTGAAGAGCGTAGAGACGCTATGTATGCCGGCATGCATATCAACACTACTGAAGACCGAGCAGTTCTTCATACAGCGCTTCGTCGTCCTGCCTCTGAAGCAGGCACGCTTATTGTTGACGGACAAGATGTTGTCGCCGATGTTCACCAGACTTTGAACAAGATGTATGCCTTCTGTGACCGAGTTCGCTCGGGAGAGTGGAAGGGTGTTTCTGGCAAGCCTATCAAGACTGTTGTAAGTATTGGTATTGGTGGTTCTGACCTTGGTCCTGTTATGGTTTACGAGGCCCTAAAGCCTTTTGCAGACGCCGGTATTACTGCTCGCTTTGTCTCCAACATTGACCCTGTTGACCTTGGCGAGAAAACCGAGGATCTTGATCCAGAAACAACACTCTTCGTTATTGTTTCCAAGACCTTTACTACGCTTGAGACTCTTACCAATGCCCGTTGTGCTCGCACATGGCTTTTGGAAAAGCTTGCTGAGCAGGGCGTTATTGATGGCTCTGATTCTCAGAATGCAGAGGCTATTCGCAAGCATTTTGTTGCTGTCTCCACTGCACTTGATCTGGTAGAAGACTTTGGCATTGACCCAAAGAATGCCTTTGGTTTCTGGAACTGGGTTGGCGGCCGTTATTCGGTTGATTCTGCAGTTGGTCTTGTGCTGGCTATCGTTTTTGGTCCACAGCGCTTTGCAGAATTCCTCAGTGGCTTTAATACAGTTGATGAATACTTCAAGAACACTCCATTGAGGCAAAATGTTGTTGCTCTCATGGGTCTCTTAAACGTTTGGTACGTTAATTTCTTTGGCGCAGCATCTCACGCCGTTCTTCCATATAGTCAGTACCTGCATAGATTCCCTGCATATCTCCAGCAGCTCACCATGGAATCCAACGGTAAGTCTACTCGTTGGGATGGTACGGCGGTTACTTCAAAGACAGGCGAAATCTTCTGGGGAGAGGCTGGAACTAATGGTCAACATGCGTTCTACCAGCTTATCCATCAGGGAACCCAGATTATTCCTGCTGACTTTATTGCGTTTGTAAATACTGCCTTTGCCACCAAAGATGCAGACCTAGACGTCCATGAACTCTTCCTCTCCAATTTCTTTGCGCAGACTAAAGCGCTTGCTTTTGGTAAGACTGCTGATGAGGTCCGTGCTGAGGGAACACCAGAGTGGATGGTTTCTGCACGCGTCTTTGAAGGAAATAGGCCAACTACTTCTATCTTTGGTAAAGAGCTTAATCCTCGTGCTATTGGTACGCTTATTGCACTCTACGAGCACATTACCTTTGTTGAAGGTGTTGTGTGGGGCATTGATTCCTTTGATCAGT
>CAURGZ010000068.1:0-5367 GCA_963524285.1 uncultured Atopobium sp. | reverse complement strand
CCATAAAGAAGACCATGAGTAACATCAATGTAGTACTTCTGATAGCCATCGGACATCAAACCAAAGGTAGCGCGATAGTTGTTATTACTATCAAAGTAGAACCATTTGCCGTTAGGCATACGTTTCCAACCGGCTTGCAATGAACCATCTTCTGTTGCCCATGACCAAGAATCGTCAGGCCAGTGAATCCAATTATTCTTTACAAGGCCATTCACTTCATCAAAGTAATAAGACTTACCTGAAATGGTCCTCTGACCAAGAGCGGCAGCGTTATGAGATGCAGCTGCGTCAAAGTACCAAACTTTACCATTTGGCGTAGTAAACCAGCCAGAAACAGCAATTCCCCTAGCATCAAAATAATGCCAGCCGTCATCGTCTTTAAGCCATCTGCTTACGTAAGCAGTACCGTTGTCGTCGGAATACATCCATCCTTCAGCAGCTCTGCGCCAGCCATAGGATTCTTTAATCTTAGCGTCATAGTTTGTCTGTCGGGTTACTTCTTGACCGTCAGAAGATCTTGCTGTGATATACAGGGTGTAACGGCCGCTAGCAGGAAGCGTAAAGGTAGACGAAGTTGCCGTTGTATTAGATGCAACCGTTACCTTTGTTCCGTCTGGACCAACATAGCTATAAGTAAATGTTGCGTCAGTAACTACGCCAGTAAGAACTGGTTTTAAAGTGACATCGTTATCCTTTTGAGCTACTGAAACACTACTCATGCTCCACCAGGTATCAGAGCTGTACATTTCCCAAATTGCCCATGCATCTGCCCAGCCAATGTAGTCAACCTTGGAATTATCGCCAAGGTCTTTAAACTCAGCAGCATGTGCTGGATTAGAGATGAATTGATGCTCAATAATTACGCCAAGAATTCCCTTTTGACGAGCATAGCGGACAATACCGTAATAATCGGACTCATCGCCATTCTCGTAATAGTCTGTTCCGTATTGGTCGTTGTAGCCACGTTCTGTTGCGCCGTCACCGCGGGTAACAATACCAACTTTATTTCTGAGGTAATAGTTAACCTTGCCGGCAAAAATTTGACCGGAGAGATAAAGATCATAGTTGTAGCTTACCTTATGAGGAACAAGTACCTCTGAGCCCGTTGCAGATGCAGGGCCGGCATTGTAGTGAAGCGAGATGATGGCACAAGCGTTTGCGTCAACAGCACGCTGTACGCGCGTCTTGATCGATGGATCCTCGTGTTCTCCACGAACAACAACAACCTGTACACCCCATTTTTCCAGATACTTCTTGGCGTACATGGCAGTTGCCCAAGCCAGATCTCCCTCTTTGAGTCCAAAGTAGGTAGCACCTGGATCTCTGCCTTCAAGGCCATCACTGTGACCTGGGTCAAGCGCAATAGGTCTGCCAGTTGCACGAGCAAGTGCTACGGCATCTTTTAGTGATTCACTCTGGATAATGTTTCCTTGGGCATCCATTGTGGTGTAGGTAGTTGCATATGCGCTTTGAACTGTTGTTGCAAACAGTGCCATGACAACAAAGAACAAAACAGCAAGCAATTTACCGCGAGTATTAAATAAGCTGCGTTTCATGCGGTCCTCCGAAAAGTATTGGTTTACTCCTCTTCATACTTGTTAAAAGTTTACACTAGACTGGCACGTCAACAATAAAAAACACAAGCTCACCGCAACTTGATTGGAACTCTGTGATTTTCTCGACACTCGAAGATATTTTTGCAACAGATTTTGAAGCAGCAATCTTTGATTTTGATGGCACTATTGCTCATACGCACCATATTTGGAAGCTTGTTGACCAAGAGTTTTTTGAGTCGCGAGGAATCCCTTACACTCCAGAAATTGGCAAGATTCTCTCCCCTCTTGGATTTGAAAAGGGAGCCGAATGGGCAATTGCCACCTATGGGCTAAAGGAAGATCCAGAAGAAATTGTTGCCGAGTGGAAAGAGCTGAGTAAAAGCTTCTTTGTAAACTCCGTGCAGCTTAGACCTGGTATTGTTGATTTTATTGGCAAGCTACAAGAAAAAGACATCCCTACTGCATTAGCAACTGTCAACGAGCCGGAGCTTCTTGCTCTTCTTGAGCCTCGTTTACATCTATCCACTCTGTTTGATACTCAGGTGTTTGCAGCAGATGTTGGATCTGCAAAAGATGAGCCTCATCTGTATCTTGAGGCGCTTAAACGCCTTAATACTCCAGCCGAGAAAACAATTCTGTTTGAAGACATCCCACTGGCTCTTCAGACAGGAAATTCTGTTGGCCTTATCACCTGTGCTGTTAATTGTGATGATGAACATCAAGATATCGAGAAACTCTCTGAACTTGCCGACTTCACCATCAAGCACTGGTATTAATGTTCTTGGCTAACGTAGCTGTAAAAATGACGGTATAACAAAAAAGGAGACCCGAAGGTCTCCTTTTGATGGTAGTGTTCGCAAGTACTAGATCTTGTGGACGCTAGAAGCCTGGAGCTTACCGTTCTGGCCGGTGGTAATCTCAAACTCGACAGGCTGACCCTCATCGAGAGTCTTGAAACCGTCCATCTGAATCTCGGAGAAGTGTACGAACAGATCGTCGCCATCCTCACGAGAGATGAAGCCGTAACCCTTGTCTGGATTAAACCACTTTACAGTACCCTGAGCCATTTCGTGCCTTTCTTTCTTAGCCCCGCAGGGCAAAACTGCGCCTGTGGAGCGCGATACCGTGACGTTTCGCCACGTGGAATATAATAACCTTAATCAACAACTTATGTGGCGAGAAACCACTCATGGAGATTTTCACACCATCTACCGGAAGAGCCACAGGTAATCAAGCTGTTTTCCAGCATTTATTTATGGATATATCTGCTATTAAACGTTTTTTATCTCATTAGTTGAGCATTTTTTCATAGAAGATAGAGAATTTGTATAGGATTAATTTACGGGAACAATAACAGACATATCAAACTATTATTTATATAGAAAGTTATCCCTTCAAAAAAGGATATGCCCATGAAAAAGAAGACATGTTTGTCCAGCAGGCCTTCAATGCAAAAGCTCATTGCAGTTGCTTCGTTGAGTGCAGCTCTACTTTGCGGACTCCACGCTACTCCTGCTCTTGCAGAGACTACTGATACTTCCACAGTAAGTGCTCCTGAATCAACTTCTAAATCCTATTATCCAAAGTGGAAAAAAGTTGATGGAAAGGTATATTTTTATACTGAAGATGGAACTATTCTAAAAAGTCAGTGGATTACTTATGACAGTCATCAATACTATGTAGATGAAACAGGTGCAGCAGCATCTGGTTTCTATACTACACCTGATGGCAAAACCTGGTATTTTGAGCCAGAGACATGGCTACCGCACGCTAGATATGGCTTATTTTATATTCTCGAAAATAAAAATACTCCTAATTATCACTACACTTACTACTACGTAGATAAAGATAACGGCTTGATAAAAAACAATTGGGTTAAAACAGATAAGGGTTGGAGCTGGGCAGGCGCTGATGGTCGTTTTACTGAAGGATGGTTTACTGCTCCTAATGGTAAAACCTGGTATTTAACTAGTGAAATTGGTTCGGGTGTTCCGGTTATTGCTAAATCAGTTCCGGTCGATGGAAAGCTGTACTTCTTTGATACTTCGACAGGACTTTTACGAAATTCTTGGGTAAATTTGGGCCATGGTGTAGAAGCTTGGTATTGGGCTGGTCCAGATGGCGCTGCTATCTCTGGCTGGTTTAAAACTCCAGATGGCAAAACTTGGTATGCCGACCCAGAACATTACAATACAGTAGTAATGGGCGGAATAGATATTGATGGTAAATATTATTTCTTTGATCACAGTAATGGCCTTGTTACCCATGGTTGGATTGAGGATGATGGTGAATGGGCTTGGATTGAAACAGTTGGCTCTGTTTATTCAGGCTGGAAACACATGCCAAATGGTAAGTGGTTCTATTTTGATGAAAATGGAGAATTTCCTTTGCTTAAGAAAGGTGTCTTCACTATTTCTAGCGGAACTTATTACGTTGACGTAAATAATGGAATGACCGCTAACGATTGGGTGCAGCTCCCTAATGGCGGTTGGGCTTGGGCACAGTCGAGCGGTGCATTTGCCTCTGGTTGGTACACCACTCCAAATGGCAAAACTTGGTATTTTGATCCATCAGATCCACAGCATCCTGCACTTATTGGAGACGCTGAAATTAACGGTCAATCATATTATTTTGATTCAGGCTATGGTCTTCTGAAAAATGGATGGGTTCATAGAGCTGATGGTTCTTGGTCCTGGGCTAACTCTGATGGCTCTTTATATTCAGGTTGGAAGCATATGCCTAATGGCAAGTGGTTCTACTTTGATACCAAAGATTCCAAGCACCGTATGCTTGTTGGTGTCATCCAAACTTCTAGTGGAACCTACTACATTGACGAATCCGCTGGTATGACCGCTAACAGTTGGGTACAGCTCCCAGAAGGCGGTTGGGCTTGGGCACAGTCAAGTGGCGCATTTGCTTCTGGTTGGTTCACCACACCAAATGGAAAAACTTGGTACTTTGATCCAGCAAAGCCAAGCCATCCTGCTTATACTGGAGAACACACTATTGATGGTAAAGACTATTACTTTGATGCTGGATATGGTCTTGCTCGCAATCAATGGATTACCCGTTCCGATGGCGTAAGACGCTGGGCTGGACCAGACGGCGTACTTACTGAATACAAGCGCTAAATCAGTTTGAACTGCTCTTTATTACCTGGATTTATTGGAGTTAAAAACAATGGAGAAGAAGATGCGTTTTTCCTACAGACCTTCTACACAGAAGCTTATTGCGATTGCTTCGTTGAGTGCAGCTCTACTTTGCGGACTCCACGCTGCTCCTGCTTTTGCAGAGACTGCTGATACATCCGCAGTAAATGCTCCTGCTGTAACAACTGAAACTACTGCAACATCTGAAAATACTTCTCCTACAGCACCTGAAAATTCTCAGCCTACCTCACCTGCAGCGCCAACAACAACTCCAACAACAGACCAGACACCTGCTGTTCCAACAGAGAATACTTCGCCAACCCCTCAGTCTTCTGGATGGAGACAAGAAAACGGCCAATTCCACTATTACAAAGAAGATGGAACACTTGTCACAAGCCAGTGGATCAAAGATGATTCTGGTTGGCACTATGTAGACGCTGCTGGTAATGCAGTCAAGGGTTTGTACACAACACCTAATGGAAAAACTTGGTATTTTGATCCAACTGACCCGCAGCATAAGGCAATCTTCGGTGAAGTTGAAATTGATGGTAAGTTTTACTACTTTGATTCAACAAACGGACTTGTAACAAATGGATGGGTATATCGCTCAGCAAGTTCTTGGTCATGGGCAACTGAAGATGGTACTTACTATTCTGGATGGA
>CAURGZ010000067.1:0-5499 GCA_963524285.1 uncultured Atopobium sp. | reverse complement strand
TCTTCAGCTGTTGCTCCACCAGATGCAGCTTCTGATTCAATGCTTCGTGAGCAGCTTGAGCAGGTTCTTGACGGCCTTGCTGATCGTGAGCGTAAGGTTATTAAGTTCCGCTTTGGTCTTGAGGATGGCCACCCTCGCACCCTTGAAGAGGTAGGCAAGGAGTTTGGAGTTACGCGCGAGCGTATTCGCCAGATTGAGTCCAAGACCTTGGCAAAGCTTCGTCATCCTTCTAGGTCCGGCCGTCTTAAGGACTACATGGAGGAGTAGCTTCTTGGTTTAGGTATGCAAGAGATTGTGCAAGAAGAATTTGACTAAATTTTTTCTAAAAAATGCTTGCATGGTTTGGAATGTCTCTCTATACTTAAACACCGCTGAGAAGCACACATATTCCCCGATGGCGCAGCGGTAGCGCAGCTGACTGTTAATCAGCGTGTCGCAGGTTCAAATCCTGCTCGGGGAGCCAGAATTTTCAAGACCAGGCAATGCCTGGTCTTTTTTTGTTTGAAGAACCGTTCTGCTTTTCTCGCATTAGGCATATTTTTATTCACAGATTCGAAGAGGACGCTTTTCTCGACAATTTGGTCATTTGACCGATTTTTCTTTATTTATCCTCAAAAACTTCAAAATTGACACCGTAAAAGGTACAAAACATAACGCTTACGGTATTTCTGCAACCGTTGAGCGACATCTCACAAAGAGCTGTGATGAGATTTGTTAACGTACTCATTAAGGTCAGTGTTATGCAAAAGGCATAACAAATGAGAAAGGTCACTACTATGGATGTGTCTCGTCGCAGTTTTCTAAAGTTCTGTGGTCTAGGCGTTCTTAGCGTTGGTGGATCTAGCGTTCTTGCAGCTTGCGCACCTAGCGAGAAAAAAGAGGAAGGCGCTAAAGATGCAAAGGTAGAGAACAAGGATAAGCCTGTTGTCTTCTTTAACCGCCAGCCTTCCAACAGCTCCACTGGTGAGCTTGATACAAACACTCTTAACTTCAACAAAGACACCTATTACGTTGGCTTTGATGCAGTTCAGGGTGCAGAGCTCCAGGGCCAGATGGTTCTTGATTACATTAAGGCTCACGCAGCTGAGCTTGATCGCAACAAGGACGGCATTATTGGTTACGTTCTTGCAATTGGTGACATTGGTCACAACGACTCTATCGCTCGTACTCGTGGTGTCCGTAAGGCACTTGGTACTGGCATCGAGAAGGACGGCAAGATTATTTCCGATCCAGTAGGCACCAACACCGATGGCTCCGCTTCTGTTGTCCAGGACGGTAAGCTTGAGGTCGGCGGCAAGTCCTACACCATCCGTGAGCTTGCTTCTCAGGAGATGAAGAACACCGCTGGTGCAACATGGGATGCTGCAACCGCTGGTAACGCAATTGCTGCTTGGTCCTCTTCCTTCGGCGATCAGATTGATGTTGTTGTTTCCAACAACGACGGTATGGGCATGTCCATCTTCAATGCATGGTCAAAGGCTCAGAAGGTCCCAACCTTTGGTTACGACGCTAACTCTGACGCTGTTGCAGCTATTGCTGACGGCTATGCAGGCACCATTTCCCAGCACCCAGATGTTCAGGCTTATCTGACTCTCCGTCTGCTCCGCAACGCTCTTGACGGCGCTGACATCAATACCGGCATTGAGTCCGCAGACGATGCTGGCAACAAGATTGACTCCAAGGACTACAAGTATGTTGCAGAACAGCGTTCTTACTACGCTCTCAACCTTGCAGTTACCGCTGAGAACTACAAGGACAACCTTGACGCAACCACTACCTATCCAGAGGCTTCTAAGCAGCTGAGCGCAGACAAGCACCCAGAGAAGAAGGTTTGGCTCAACACCTACAACTCTGGCGACAACTTCCTTGGTTCAACCTATGTACCACTGCTCAAGAAGTATGCTCCACTGCTCAACCTCAACGTTGAGTTCATCGCAGGCGATGGCCAGACTGAGTCCAACATTACCAACCGTCTTGGCAACCCTGACGAGTACGATGCATTTGCATTCAACATGGTTAAGACCGACAACGGTTCTTCCTATACCCAGCTGCTTAAGTAATTAAGTAGTCGATAGCACGAAACAATACCGGAGGGGAGACACCTGCTCTCCTCCGGTGTTCTCGCGAATAAGCGCAATAACTTAGCGAGATAAGGGGTGATTACATGGCAGATACAGAAAACGATATCGTTCTAACAATTGATGGAATGAGCAAGTCCTTTGGACGTAACCGCGTTCTGGATCACATTTCAATGAACGTACGCCGTGGAACCGTTATGGGTCTTATGGGAGAGAACGGCGCAGGCAAATCTACCATGATGAAGTGCCTGTTTGGTACGTATCAAAAAGATGAAGGCAAGATATTTCTTGACGGCAAAGAGGTTAATTTCTCTGGACCAAAAGACGCACTTGAGAATGGCGTCGCAATGGTTCACCAGGAGCTTAACCAGTGCCTTGATAGAAATGTTGTAGATAACTTGTTCCTTGGTCGCTATCCCGTTAATGCAATGGGTGTTGTCGACGAGGGACGCATGAAAAAAGAGGCTAACGAGCTCTTCAGGCGTCTTGGTATGACCGTAGACCTGACACAGCCTATGAAGAACATGTCAGTATCTCAGCGTCAGATGTGCGAGATTGCCAAGGCAATTTCCTACAACGCTAAGATTATTGTTCTGGATGAGCCTACTTCTTCACTTATGACCCAAGAGGTCGAGAAACTCTTTGAGATGATTCACATGCTCAAAGAGCAGGGAATTTCTTTGGTCTACATCTCTCACAAGATGGATGAGATCTTTGAGATTTGCGACGACATTTCAGTTCTTCGTGACGGTAAGCTTGTTATGACCAAGCGCTCAAATGAGACCAACATGAATGAGCTTATCTCGGCAATGGTCGGCCGCTCGCTTGAGAACCGCTTCCCAGATGTTACTAACACACCTGGTAAGACGTATCTTTCTATTCAGCACCTTTCAACTAAATATGAGCCATACCTTCAGGACGTCACCTTTGATGTAAAGAAGGGCGAGATTTTTGGCCTGTATGGTCTTGTCGGTGCTGGTAGAACAGAGCTTCTTGAAACAATCTTTGGTGTAAGAACCAGAGCTGCTGGTCGTGTCTACGTCAACGAACATCTTATGAACTTCTCGACAGCTGCAGAGGCAATGGATCACGGTTTTGCCATGATTACCGAGGAGCGCAAGGCAAACGGCCTATTCCTTAAGGGCGACCTGACGTTTAACACAACCATTGCAAACTTGAACCAGTACAAGTCTGGTCCAATCCTTTCTGATCCTAAGATGACTAAGGCTACCGTTAACGAGCTCAAGGTTATGAATACCAAGGCTCAGGGTCCATCAGACTTGATTTCAAGTCTTTCTGGTGGCAACCAGCAGAAGGTCATTTTTGGTAAGTGGCTCGAGCGCTATCCTCAGGTTTTCCTGATGGACGAGCCTACTCGTGGTATTGATGTTGGTGCTAAATATGAGATCTACCAGCTCATTATTGATATGGCTAAGAGCGGTACCACTATTATCGTAGTCTCTTCGGAGATGCCAGAGATTTTGGGAATTACCAACCGTATTGGCGTTATGTCCAACGGCAGACTCTCGGGCATCGTCAATACCAACGAGACAAATCAAGAAGAACTCCTGCGCCTCAGCGCAAAGTACCTGTAGGAGAGGATGATATAAATGCCAAAAACAGGTGGATCTGTTCTGACGGCCGAGCAGGAAAAAGAGCTGCTAAAGCCTATTGATCAGAAGATTGGTTCCATTCAGGCTCAGATTGATGAGCTTCGTGCAAATGGTACCAACAAGGTAATTTCAACACTAAGTGCTATTGAGTCAACAAAGCGCGATAAGTCTATCTCCGCCGAAGAGCGCAACACGCTTATTGAGGGCTACAAGGCTGAGCTTGAGCTTGCCAAGAAGGTTGAGTCCGAGAATAGCGCTCAGGTCTCCAAGCTTATTGCAGAGGCCGAGGCTTATCTTAAGGAGCACTACAAGAACGAGTACCTAGAGCCTGTAAAGGCTAGCTGTGCCGTAGAGAAGGAGCAGGCTAAGCAGAATTACGCTGCTGCTCTTGAGCGCCTCAAGAAGGAGCACGAAGAGGCTGTCAGCAAGACTTCTGACGCTCAAGAAATCAAAGACGAGAAGTACGTCTATAAGAACCGTCAGTTTGATGCAAAGGTCAACTATCAGAAAGACCTTCAGCGCATCAAAGACCGTGCTCATAATGCGTTTAGTCATGAGTATCACCTCATCGACCTTCTCAGGATGTCTAAGTTCACTCCACTAGAGTCTCAGGCTCAGAAGTGGGAGAACTACAAGTACACCTTCAACACCCGTTCATTCTTGCTTCAGAACGGCCTGTACATTGTTATTCTCCTGGTATTCATTGCCCTTTGTATCATTACCCCAGCAGTCAAGGGCACTCAGCTCCTGACATACTCCAACGTCATCAACATTCTTCAGCAGGCATCGCCTCGAATGTTCCTGGCACTTGGTGTCGCTGGATTGATCCTGCTTACCGGTACTGACCTTTCCATTGGTCGTATGGTTGGTATGGGCATGACCGCTTCAACCATCATCATGCACCAGGGCATCAATACTGGTCAGGTCTTTGGCATCACGTTTGATCTTACTGGTATTCCAATTCCTGTCAGAATCATCATGGCTTTGGTTACCTGTATTGTTCTCTGCACCTGCTTTACCAGTATTGCTGGTTTCTTTACTGCTAAGTTTAAGATGCACCCATTCATCTCGACCATGGCTAACATGCTGATTATCTTTGGTATTGTTACCTATGCAACAAAGGGTGTTTCTTTTGGTGCTATCGAGCCATCTATTCCAGATATGGTCATTCCACGAATTGGCAAATTCCCATCAATTATTTTGTGGGCAATCGCAGCTATCGCCATTGTTTGGTTCATCTGGAACAAGACAACCTTTGGCAAGAACCTCTACGCTGTAGGTGGAAACCCTGAGGCAGCAGCTGTTTCTGGTATTTCAGTCTTTAGAGTTATGGTTGGCGCCTTTGTTATGGCTGGTATCCTCTATGGATTTGGTTCATGGCTTGAGTGCATGCGTATGGTCGGCTCTGGCTCTGCAGCTTACGGACAGGGTTGGGACATGGACGCAATCGCAGCCTGCGTTGTTGGTGGCGTTTCGTTCACCGGTGGTATTGGTAAGATCTCCGGCGTTACCGTGGGTGTTCTTATCTTCACCGCACTGACTTACGCACTGACCATTCTTGGTATCGACACCAACCTTCAGTTTGTCTTCTCGGGCGTCATTATCCTGACTGCAGTTACCCTTGACTGCTTGAAGTACGTCCAGAAGAAGTAGTCCACTACTACGTGCAAGTTTCGAGGCGTCTACTTACGTAGACGCCTCTTTTTTCGGCAAAAAACGGTGCCTGCACGTTAAGGAAAAGTGGCTTTACGGGGAAATTACAAAGCAGCTGGTAAACTAAGGTATCTCTTCGGACATATGTCCTTTTA
>CAURGZ010000066.1:0-5579 GCA_963524285.1 uncultured Atopobium sp. | reverse complement strand
CTCACGGGACGACGATCGGAGTACGGATCGTAGCCGTCATCGTCCTCGTTTTCTGCGCGAGCAAACTCCGGGTCAACAACCTGCGTTTTCTTGGAATCCGCGTCCTTGTGCGCCGCAACCTGCCCCGCGACCTGCGGTGTAGCCGTCGCAGCGTCCTCGCGTGCCGCGGTCTGTGCCTTGGGCTTCTCGTCCCTGTTTACCTCATCGCACATGTGCAGCCTCATTTACTTTTTGCGAGCAACCAAGTTGCCGTTCTCGTCAGTATCAACCAGAACAGTATCGCCCTCATGCAGCTCGCCTGCAATAATCAAGTTTGCTACCTGGTCTACAACGCGACGCTGAATAAGTCGCTTCAGAGGACGAGCGCCGTAAACAGGATCCAGACCGTCAAGAGCCAGCGACTGCTTAGCAGCCTCGGAAAGCTCCAACGTCATGCGCTCGTTAGCAAGTCTGCTACGAACATCCTTGAGCTGAATGTCCACAATGCGCTCGATGTCCTCAAGACCCAAAGGCTGGAAGACAACCACGTCGTCGATACGGTTCAAGAACTCAGGACGGAAGGAGCTACGCAGCGCCTCCATGACCTGCTTTCTGGACTCTTCGGTAAGGCCCTCTTCGCCAGCACCAGCAATGAACTGCGAACCAACGTTACTGGTCATGATTATGATGGTGTTCTTGAAGCTTACTACCCTACCTTGACCGTCCGTCAGACGACCGTCGTCCAGAACCTGCAGCAAGATGTTGAAGACGTCAGGATGAGCCTTCTCCATCTCGTCCAGCAAAATGACGGAGTATGGATGCCTGCGAACTGCCTCGGTGAGCTGGCCACCCTCGTCATAGCCTACGTATCCTGGAGGCGCGCCAATAAGACGCTGGACCGAGAACTTCTCCATGTACTCAGACATATCAATGCGGATCAGCGAACGCTCGTCGTCAAACAGCAGCTCTGCCAGCGCCTTTGCCAGCTCGGTCTTTCCTACGCCGGTTGGGCCCAGGAAGAAGAAGCTGCCCAGAGGCTTGTTTGGATCTGCCAGGCCCGCGCGAGAACGACGGACTGCTGCAGCAACTGCGGAGACAGCGTCGTCCTGACCAATAACACGCAGGTGAAGTTGGTCCTCAAGGTTTTTGAGCTTGTCCATCTCGCCCTGCATCATCTTGGACACAGGTACGCCGGTCCACGAAGAAACTACCTCGGCAATCTCGTCCGTGGTGACCTCTTCCTTGAGAATTCCGCCGTCTTCCTGCTTGGCGAGAAGGGCTTTTTCTGCCTCATCGTATTTACGCTCAAGCTCTGGAATGGTGCTGTAACGAAGCTCAGATGCCTGCGCCAAATCACCCTCACGGGTCACGCGCTCCATCTGCGTCTTTGCGTCCTCAATCTGGGACTTCAAGTCCTGTACCAGGTCAATTGCCCCGCGCTCATTCTGCCAGTTGGCCTTCATGCCATCAAGCTTCTCCTGCGTCGTAGCAATCTCTGCACGGAGATTCTCCAGGCGCTCCTGAGAAGCAGCGTCCTCCTCCTTCATCAGAGCTTGCTCCTCAATCTGCATCTGAGTGAGCTGACGATCAACCGCATCAATCTCTGCTGGCATGGAATCCAGCTCCATGCGAAGCCTTGATGCTGCCTCATCTACCAGGTCAATTGCCTTATCTGGCAAGAAACGGTCAGAAATGTAGCGGTTAGAGAGGTCTGCCGCTGCAACCAGGGCGGAGTCCGTAATACGGACGCGGTGGTGCTGCTCGTACTTCTCCTTGAGGCCACGCAGAATAGAAATGGTATCTTCAACAGAAGGCTCGGAGACAAGTACGGTCTGGAAACGGCGCGCAAGAGCAGCGTCCTTCTCGATGTACTTGCGGTATTCATCCAGCGTAGTAGCACCAATTGCGCGGAGTTCGCCACGAGCAAGCGCTGGCTTCAAGATGTTACCAGCGTCCATGGATCCCTCGGAAGCGCCAGCTCCTACGATGGTGTGAAGCTCGTCGATAAAGAGGATAATCTGGCCGTTAGACTTGGCCACCTCTTTTACCACGCTCTTCAAGCGGTCCTCAAACTCACCGCGATACTTTGCGCCTGCTACCAGGGCAGACATGTCAAGCTCAACAAGCTCTTTGTCGCGCAGGGTACTTGGAACGTCGCCAGAAACAATGCGCTCTGCCAGGCCTTCTACGATTGCGGTCTTACCAACACCAGGCTCGCCGATAAGAACAGGATTGTTCTTGGTGCGGCGGCTCAGAACCTGAATGGTACGGCGGATCTCTTCGACGCGGCCAATAACTGGATCAAGCTTTCCTTGGCGAGCAAGGTCGGTCACGTTGCGACCGTACTGCTCCAAGGCCTCAAACTGCGGCTTTGCATCCTGAGAGGTTACGCGTTCATCGCCGCGAAGCTCGTTGTAGACCTCTTCCACGCGCTTAGCAGTAACGCCAGCGTCGCGAAGAATCCTACCTGCATCAGTGTTGTCGTTTGCCAGCGCAGTGAGCAGATGCTCGGAGGTAACGTAGGAATCTCCCAACTTAGTGGCAAGCTTCTCGGCCTCGTTGATAACCTTGAGAAGGTCATTGCCAATGCCAATCTGTGCTCCGCTTACCTTTGGAGCCTTAGAGATTGCCTGGTCTACCTGCGTGGCAATTGCATCAGGATCTGCGCCAATCTTCTCCAAGATAGAACGCAGGTTGCGCTCATTGCTGTCCAGCAGCGCCTTGAGCAGGTGCGTTGGCGCAACCTCGGAAGCCTCTACATCACCAGCAATACCAAGAGCTGCCTGCAGTGCTTCCTGGGCGGTTACGGCCCATTTATCTAGTCTCATAAAATCACCCTCCTACCCCAAACAAAATCGTGCCGGGGACTGAATCTTCATCGGATTCTATATACCCCCAAGCACGACTTTTAATACACATCTAAGTGTATCTTTAGTAGATTTTCTTATCGTAGTATGCTGAACTTTTGCGCTACGCAGCTTTGAGCTTTTGCAGCCCTACCCCGCGCCTTATTGCTTCTAAAATTCAACCTCTTCATAGATAAGATTTTGCTCAGCTTCTATTGTCGAGAAAAACTCATGAGGTGTAAGCACTGGTATATCCGAGCGAACAAAACCTGCCGTGTTTCTTGTGACGATATAATCTGCCTTTATCTTCTTAGCAGCGCGCCAAATAAGACAGTCTTCAAAATCTTCCCACTGCTCAGAAAGCGCATTTGAAATATCCGCTCCATCAAGAGAACATACGTTGAGCAGTGGAGATACTTCTTTAAGGATTTCTTGCATGTGAGCAGAGCCGTGAGCCTTAGCGCCCACATAGTAGAGATCTGTGTATGACTGGGCTGCTATCCACAGCTCAGCGTCCCTAAACTGCTTCATTATAAAAAGCTTTTTTGCATCAGCAACAAACTGTTCTCTACACAAAAAGACGTCCAGCAAAACGTTAGTATCAATCAAGAGCTTCATAGTCACTTGACCTCCACTCGCTGATTGCTTCTTTGTAGGTGCTATCGCCTAAATCATTCCAAAACGACGCTGGCGCGGGAACAGATATCTTTCCAAAAAGTGACGCAAGCTGCTCTTTGTCCTTCTCGCTCAATTGACGAGAAACCCCTTTAGAAGAAGATTCCAAGGAAGCGTCTTCACGGGCATCAGGAAGTTTGCCTGTTACCAGCACATATTCAAAAGCTGCATTAACCAGCTTGGTGGTGTTTGATCCAAGCGATTCAAGAATCTCGGAAACTTGATTTTTGACTTCAACAGGAATACGAGCAGTTACAATGCTGTCCATGAGCACTCCTTTACCTAGTTATATCATTGTATTCACGTATTACAACTAGGTCAAGGAGCGCTGATTAAACAGTTTCTAACTGAATATTCCCGTCTTTTAAAACAAGAGAGTGGAAGCGATTTCTTATTTCAGGGGTCACTTGATGAGACGTCATTACAACGGTTCTTTCCTCATCTTTTAAGATCAAATCAATGAGGCTCTGAACTGAGTCAGCATCCAAATGAGCAAAGCTCTCATCATAAATCACAATTTGTGGCTTAAACAAAAAGATTCGTGCAAGAGCAAGCCTCTGTCGTTCTCCACCAGAAAGACTGCTTCCAGCTTGATCAATCACATGATCAATTCCGTCTGGATATCTAGTAAGAATCTCAGAAAAGCCCGATTTTGTAATAGCGTCAATAATTTCTTCATCCGTAAAGTCATGGCAAAACAACGTTACGTTATCCCTGATAGTCGCGTTAAAAATAAACGTTTGCTGAGAGCAAGGGATTATAAATCGAGCATATTGCTCACTTTTGAATTGCTTGATTGGCACGCCATCCAAACAAATGTCTCCGTTATCTGGGCTCAAAGCATCTGTTAGCAGCTTGATTAGTGTTGTCTTTCCACTTCCCGAACTTCCTTCAAGAAGATATTTTCCGCCATGTTCCAAATTAAAACTAATATCCGATAAAACTAATTTGTCCTTGTCATAGCCATACGAAACATGATTGACCGTTAGATTTGCAAAACGCTCAGGGGTATTTTCTGCCCCACTTTCTGTAGCTAGGGCTTCATTAAGAAGCGTTTGTATTTTAGTAATTATTTCTTTTGCACTTCTCATATCAGTAATTGAATCACTTATGTTTTGAATAGGATTTGCTATGTAGACAACAAGCTGAGATGCGGCCACCATCATTCCTACTGTCATTAATCCATTAAGGGTAAGAATGGCGCCAATAAAATAAATTCCAATGTAAATAATTTGACCCACAGTAAATGAAAGTAAGCGAGCTAAAGAACTAAAGTACCGAGCACCAAATTTCTGCTTCTCCCAAGCCTGATTCGCACTGCTCATGGCAACCCGTGAGGCCTCTGTTAGATGAAAGCTTCTGAGCAGATCAAACCCTTCAAGATGCTCATTTGCTGTAGCAATAAAATGCTCAGCTGACTCAGATTGTGCTTTTCGTTTATTAGAAATAATTCCAGACATTGTGTTGGGAACAAACATCTGGACAGCTATCATGCACAAAATGAACAGTACAAGCCACGGTGAAATAAACAGCAAGATTATTAGGCTTACTACACCAGAAAAGACATCTATCAAGAGATCAATAAAGACGCGGAAGTATGTTTCCTCAAGTAAATCAAGATCGTTAGTAAGGATTGAGAGCCAATGACTTGTATTGAATGAGTGAAACTCAGGAATTGAACGATTGAATATCTTTGTAATCAGTTCATCACGCAGATGTGTTTGACAACCCTGTATAACTGACCAGCGCAAACGTCTGCAAATCAAGTCGACAATAAAATAGCAGAATATATAGAGGCCAAACCAGAGCCCATCATTCAATGCGTCCGACAAATTGCCATCCATGGCAAGATTAACGGATTGAAGCATTACAAATGAAAGCGCAATTTCAAACAAACTACTTAAAAGAGAGAAGACTACAAAGAATATTAGTTTGCTCTTTTGTTGAGCGTAAAGGTATTTAAGCATGCCATCTCCCTTAAAAGAGATTTCGTTTTAAAAAGGTTATGACTGCATGTGGTATTCGGTATTCGGTATTCGGTATTCGGTATTCGGTATTCGGTATTCGGTATTCGGTATT
>CAURGZ010000065.1:0-6480 GCA_963524285.1 uncultured Atopobium sp. | reverse complement strand
AAGTAGCGTCAATAGCGCCTGTAAGACTGAAGCTCTTATCGTTAGAAACTTCCTTAATCTGAGTGGTGTTGCTCTGAGAGTCACTCCACATATCAGCAGGAAGATCGCTAGTAAGCTCTACTCTCTGAATGGAAGGATCTTCCTTCCACTTGAGGTAATAGGTGACATCGTTGGTAAGCGTTGCTCCACCGTTAATGGTTGCAGGGGAGTTGCCTGCAGCGTCGGTGAACCAGTAGTGGTAGTTGTGACCAAAAACAATGCCAAAGAAGGTCATTGGCTCATCTGCGTTGTCCAGAATGTGGTTCTCAAAAGTTGCAATCTCTGTGTAGGCAGTATTGGTGTTAGTGCTGGTTGGACTTGCAATTCCATCAGTTGTAGCGCTGAGAGTGTTGCCGCTAAGGTTTTGAAGCAGTGCATTGATATTGGCCTGCTCAGCTACAGTTGGGTGAGTCTTGATAGTTGCAACTTCTCCGCCGTTTGCATCGGTGGTGATGTCAAAGACATTTGGATTCTGCTTAAAGACGCTGTTTGCCGAGAAAGTACCACCATTTGCCGAGAAGGACACGGTAAGGTGCTGCTCTTCCCACTCTGCGTACAAATCAATGGTATCAGTGCCTGCAGGAACAGCAAGGCTGGAATTAGCTGCAACCTCATCGCCAGCACCGTTTGCCTGGGTAGTCCAGCGCTTGAAGGTTTTACCTGCAATGTTGAAGTTGCTGTCGCGATTGTTAACGTCAGTGTTAGAAAGAACGTTAACGGTGCGACCAGCATTTGTAGCAACGCGCTCAATAACGGTAACGCCGTTGCCGTTGTGATACCTGACATAGAGCCAAGCAGTGTTGGCCTTCCAATGTGGATAGACTGTCATGTCAGAGGTGACTTGGGTATCAGCGGTGAACTGGTGTTCGGTACCAGCAGCGTCGGTGTAGTACCAGCCGTCAAACTCCTGACCACTTGCATAAGGATCTGCAGGTAGGGTAGTGGAGCCTTCTGCTACAGAAGAAGCAGTTGCAAGAGAGTTACCGCGCATAGCAAGAGCAGTCTTGTTAGCAGTAGTGCCGTCAGCAAATGTTGGGTTGACGCCGGTAACGCCTGGGGTGTTGAGGTCAAAGGTAACGGTTGCAGCAGGTGCCCAAACGTGCTTCTGACCATCGCTTGAAGCGTTAGCAACTGGGTAGGTATAGGTTGCTCCGTTAGCATTAATGAGGCTCAGAGAGTTAGTTGATGGGTTAGCAAGGGTAAAGAGCGAGAGAACCTCGTTGCCGTTAGCTGCGCCGTTTGTAGGGATAGTGCTGCCAAAGCCACTGTTGTAGCTTGGTGCGTATTTGAGCAGGTAAGAACCGCCAACAACGTTGTAGTTTTGACGAGTCTGGCCAGCACCGTTATCAGAGTTCTTGGTAGCAGGGGTTTCTACCAGGCTGTTTCCGGTGAATTGGATGGAGCCGTTAGTCTGGGCTCCAAAGAGGGCGCCAGAGTTACGACCATCTCCCTTAATCGTGGAGTTGTTAATGATGACGTCACCAGTGTTGACGTTAAGGCCGCCAGTTCCACCGTTAGTGAAGTTAAGGGTTGAGTTAGTAACGTTTACTGTTCCACCAGCTACACCAACAGAAATGCCAGAAGTTGAGCCAGCATTTGCGTTGATGGTGGAGTTAACAATATTGGAAGAACCCTGGATGGTCATGCCCGTCTGGCCCCAGAAAGATGGGTTAATGGTTAGGGTGGAATCATTCATGTTGAGCTGGTTGACGTAGAAAGTCTGACCAAAGCCTTCAACGGTAAGGTCTGTGTTCCTAAGGTTGAGGTTGCGAGCGTCATTCCAGGTACGAGCCTGTGAAGTTACTTTGATAGTAGCGTTTTCAAAGGTGACACCAGACTCAAAGAAGTTTGTATTGCTCTTATCGTCTGCGGTGATGGTAACGCTGCTCTTGTTAGTGCTACCGCTAACGGCTCCACCAAGAGAAATGCCACGAGTACCGCTGGAGCCTGCATTGTTTCTAAAGACATAGGTACCATCGGTGATGGTTGAGCCATCTTGTGCAGTGAGTGCTGTCTTGAAGCCAGACATGGTAAGGGTGCCCGTGCCGGTCAGCGTTGAGCCAGGTGATAGAACCAGACCGTCAATGCTGTTTCCAGTGCCAGTAAGCGTTGCGCCCTCAGATTCAATCTTGAGTGTAAGACCAGAAGGAATGGTAACCGTAGAGGTCAGATTGAGGTTGCCTTTAAGATGAATGGTGTAGATTGAAGAAGTTTCTCCCCACAGCTCCAGTGCTTTCTCGAGAGATTTAACAGGATCGGAGCTGGAGCCCTCGTTAGTATCGCTACCGTTGGTTCCGTCTACCCAGAGCTCAGTTGAGATGTAAGAAAGGCTTCTTGTAACACGGCGAGAAGATCTATCTGCAGGAGCAGTAGTCTGCTCAGAAGTCTGCTGGTTGGAAGTAGACTCTGCGGTAGTGGTAGCCTCAGTAGAGCTCTCTGCAGTTGCCTCCGAAGTTGAGGCAGTTGCATCACTTGTTTGAGTTGCTGCAACTTCTTGCGTCTGAGTTACTTCTTGAGTGCTAGCAATTTCTGCTAACGCTGAAGAAGGGACCAAAGAGAGCGCGAGTACCAAAGACATAGCTGTCTTTGCCCCTTTGCTTGCAAAGTTCTTGTTTTTTCTTTCCATACCTACCCCTAACAAATAGTGAATACCCCAACAAAATTTGCAATTAAATCTTGTGCCAAAAGTGATAAATCACGATAAGCACGACGGAGACAAATGACACATATTCAGAGCATTTTTTGTATAGATAATTATCTATTATTTTGATAAAAATTGTTAGCTCAACCAGCGATTTTTATAGTTTGAACACATTTCAAAAAACGTCTTCGTCTCATGTTATATAAATAATTTAATCAAAATATTTGGTACGCTGAAAAATGGCATTTAAATTGCTCTATTTTTAACGATTTTCTCGACATTTGTCATAAACGTGCAACGGATAAAAATTGCAATAGAAATGTATTAAATTTTAAGACAAATGTGAGTTATGCGGAAACTGAATAGTGGAAGCTGGATAGTTAACAATTTCATGAAATTTGGAGTTCAAAATTTTCTAGCAAGAGAAGCTTTGTACACTAAGAAAAAGACAGTTAAGAGGATGCGCGGTCTACGCAAATAATGCGCGAGAGATACGTTTGAATGTGTTGAGCGGGGAGTTATGGACTTAAAAATTATCGATGACGCTTTGGACTTTGTAAAAGAGGTCTTCTCCACAGATTTTAGTGGCCACGATTACTTCCACACGTTGCGTGTGTACAAAATGGCAGTAAGGATTGCGCAAGAGGAGGGGGCAAATCAAGAGATTGTCGCCCTTGCTGCGCTTTTGCACGATGTTGATGACATCAAGCTTTCTCCAGAGACGCATGAGCATAAGGATAGGGCCGTTGGTTTTCTGCGCCAGCATGCTGTCGATGAGGTCACTATCCAGGCAATTTGTACCGCAATCGATGAGGTTTCTTTCTCGGGAACAGACTCGGTAGTTCCTTCAACGCTTGAAGGAATGTGTGTTCAAGACGCAGATCGCCTGGACGCGCTTGGCGCTGTTGGCATCGCACGTACCTTTGCCTATGGCGGAAGTCATGGTCGCGGAATGTATGACCCGGATGAACCACCAACTCTCAACATGGGCGGCGAGGAGTATCACTCACACAAATCAACGTCGCTCAACCACTTCTACGAGAAACTCTTTTTACTGGCAGACATGATGAATACGCGCAGTGGCAAAGAGCTAGGAAAAGCTCGCGAGAAGTACATGCGTGAGTATGTTGACCAGTTCTTAGATGAGTGGAATGGTAAACGTTAAGATATAGTTTTTAGCTATATGAATTAGTTAAGTATTTGTATTTCACAAGTGAAGTGCTGATTGTCATACTGGTTTCTCAGAAGCAGTTCTAAGGAGCTATGATGGCAATCAAAAATGATAAAACTACTCCACATCGCTTTGATGTTGTTGGCAGCTTTCTTCGTCCAGAGAATCTCAAGCAGGCTCGTATTCAGTTTGAAAAAGGTCAGATTGATGCACATGAGCTCAAGCAAGTAGAGGACAAAGCTATTACAGAGCTTATCAAAAAGGAAAAGCAGGCAGGCCTTAAAGTCATCACTGACGGTGAGTTTAGGCGTGCAACCTGGCACCTTGATTTTATGTGGGCGTTCGAAGGTATTGGCCATGCGCCAACGAATACTGGACTTCCTTTCCACGATGAAACTGCAGAGATTGACGACACCTTCCTCGTAGGAAAAGTGGAGCTCACCAAAGAGCATCCCTTTATAAAGCACTTCCGCTTTGTTCAGCAGTTTGAGGACGAGACAACCGTTGCCAAGCTTACTATTCCTGCACCTGCACAGTTTATTGAGCAGTTCATTATGCCCATGAACCGCGAGCAGACTAACAAGTACTATGCCAACGACCAGGACCTTCTTGAAGATATTGTTGCTGGCTACGGTGCGTTTATTAAGCAGGTGTATGCTGCAGGCTGTCGTAATCTTCAGCTGGATGACTGCTCATGGGGCGTGCTGGTTGACCCACGTGCTGAGCTTTTCTTTGGCGCTGACCAGGAGGGTCTTAAGAAGATCAAAGCACTGCTCTTGGAGATTAATAACCGCGTTCTTGATGCAGCTCCAGCTGACTTGACTATTAACACGCACGTTTGTCGTGGCAACTTCCATAGTACCTGGGCTTGCGAGGGCGGCTATGACGATGTGGCCGATGCTCTTCTTGCTCAAGAGCACGTAAACGCTTTCTTCTTAGAATTTGATGATCATCGCTCCGGTGGCTTTGAGCCCCTGGCTTCTGTTCCAGCTGGTAAAAAAGTTGTGCTTGGTCTGATCACCACCAAGCACGCCCAGCTGGAAGAGAAAGCCAAGGTTATTGAGCGTATTCATGAGGCAGCTCAGTACGTACCTCTGGAGAACCTCTGCCTTTCTCCCCAGTGTGGCTTTGCAAGCTGCGAGATTGGTAACAAGCTTACCGAAGATGAGCAGTGGGCAAAGACTGCGCTTGTTAAAGAAATTGCTGAAGAAGTTTGGGGCTAGACATTGGCTGGTTTACGGCCTGTCTGCGACTTACATGCCGTTTACCGAAGAGTCTCTGACCATACGATCTTCTCGACTCCTGTCCACTAAAATGGACAGGAGTTTTTTATTGGAGCTAGACTTCGGAGGCAGTATGCCAAGCGAGAAGACCCGCTGCTTGCATCTCGTAAAAATATTCGAGGAAGAAACTGACGATGACCATGGCTTAAGCACGCCTCAGCTTATTGAAAAGCTAGCAGAGCGCGGGCTAAGCGTGGAACGTAAAACACTTTACGACGACATCAAATCGCTGCAGAATTTTGGCTACGACATCCAGTCTTATCAGCGCCATCCTGTTGAGTATGGTCTGGCAACGAGGAAATTTCAGGCTGAAGAGCTCATGCTGATGGCAGACGCTGTGCAGTCATCAAAGTTTTTGACGGAGCGCAAGGCAAATAACCTGGTGAGCCTTATTGGAGAGCTGGGTGGAAAGTCCACCTCTGATACGCTCAAGAAGCGTATTCATGTTGAGGGTCGTATTAAGTCGCAAAACGAGTCCGTGTTTTATGCACTTAATGCTATCCAGACGGCGCTTTTACAGAAGAAAAAGGTCTCGTTTAAGTATCGCAAGAAGGGCTTTAAAGATAAGGTTATTGAAGAGCTTCCCGTAAGAGAAGAAACGCCTGTTCAACTTACGTATATCGACGATTTCTACTATCTTATTGTGTGGAACGATAAGCATCAAAACTTTGTCAATTATCGCGTGGACCGCATGTTTAGACTTGAGGTTTCTGATGCTGATGCCACGGTTAACGAACAAATAAAACAGTTTGATATAGACAAGTATCAAGAGCGCGTCTTTGGCATGTACTCGGGCGAGGTTGTTGAGGTCACGCTTCGCGTCAATGAGCGCGTAATGTGCTCAGTGTACGACCGTTTTGGCAAAAACATTATTTTGAACAATCCAAGTTCTGATGGAACTACAGCTGACGTACATGTTTCTGTAATGGAAGCTCCAACGTTTTATGGTTGGCTTGCAACCTTTGGAACAGATATAGAACTGGTAGCTCCAAAGAAGACCAGGCAGAAATACCAAGAGTACTTGAGCGGAATTCTTCAGAGCTACCAAACACAGAAAGATGATTAGCTAAACCAGGTCAAAACAAGTAGTCTTTCTCGCCCAATTAACGAGCATCAATGACGTAAAGACCTGCTTTAACAAGAAGATGACCATGGTGATCACTGAGCTGCGTAATCTTGCAGGTAACAATGTTTTGATGTCCATAGAAGAGTAGAGTACTCCAGAGAGAATTGCTTTCTCTAGGAACAAAGCCCAGCTTGTGGTCGTTAGAGTACAGAGCAAGAGCCTCTGGGTCATAAGGGTTATCGCGTTCAGGAACAATGCTCAGATCTGAACCAAGTTTAAG
>CAURGZ010000064.1:0-6564 GCA_963524285.1 uncultured Atopobium sp. | reverse complement strand
CTGACATCTACAATACCTGTCAGGGTAGAGGGAGCCAAGGTAGTATCTGCTTCAGATGTTTCAACCATGCTTTCAAGTTCTTCAGTTGAAGTTACTTCTTCTGACATGCTTTTTCTCCTTTCTCATCTCTGTTAATTGTGTCCCAATGTTCAACTAAACGATCTAGATATGCGCAGAATGTAACTTTTTCTTCATCTGAAAGAACCGACAAAGCCTGCGCTTCAAATGACTCGATGGCCTCTTGAGCTTCTTTTGCTTGTTTTTGACCTTCTTTTGTCAAAGAAAGAAGTGTTTGTCTGCGATCTTTGTCTACGCGCGTACGTTCAACAAGACCTTTTGCTTCAAGTTTGCTCACCATTTCTGAAAGAGATGCAGATGTATTCTTTGTCTTAGCGAGAAGATCTTTTTGTGTCATATCTCCATCACGATAGAGTGCAGTCAAAATAAATTGTTGACCGCCACGACATCCGCGCGTGATGTAAAGATAATGACCTAGATAGCCAAGATTGCGAATAATACGCATTTCTTGAGTAGGTGAGGTTGATGCTTGATGCATGAGTACCTCCCGAAACAGAAATAATTCTTGTTAGGTATTTTACTCAAAAATTCTGAGATAGCAAGGTACTTAACAATTAAGTACCTAAGTTTTATTTTCTTGAAACAAAAGCAGGTAAATTACTTAAAGTTTCAGTGCCGTTCTTAAAGATAGCCAAAATTTGCAAAAATTCTTCGCACTACTGCACCCGGAGACACCTTAGGAACGTTGTGGGGGCAACCTGGAATGAAGAGAAGTCGAGCGGTAGGGATTGCCTCAGCAATACGGCGAGTTTCCTCTGGATAAATCTCATCGTATTCACCTGCCATGACAACAACAGGAACGGAGATGTGTTCAAGGGACGCGGGGTCAATATGAGGGTTATCTACCATGAGCTCCAAATGCTCTGCAATACGAGCCGCCTCGGCAGGCGAGGGAACGGGATAGCCATCTTCTAGAACAGCGCCTTCCCAACCTTGAGCTGCCCAACGTTTATTGCCCTCGATACTTTCATAGAGCCAGGTCATATCACCTAACGTGTCAGGCTCAAGATTTGCTCCGATAGATACGAGGGAGGCAACTACGTCTGGATAGTCACGCGCCAGAAGAAGACCAAGAATAGCTCCGTCAGAAAAGCCCACAATATGAGCAGATGAAATACCAAGCTGCCTTAGGACAGCATACACATCTTCTGCCATCTGCTCGTAGGTAAAGGCGGCAGTTCCTCGGGTGCTTAAACCCTGATCTCTTGAATCAATACCAATTGCGATGTAGCCGCGGCTGCATACTTCGTCAATGATGGTGCCAAAAATTCCGTGTTCTTCACCGTTTCCGTGGAGAAACACAATGGGTGTAGCAAAGGTATCATTGGGAACAGATGTTAAATAAGCTGCAGTTGAAGCAAGATCTTCACAGGGTTTCTCGCCAGCTGGAGCAGCAGGAGTGTAGACAAACGTTGCAATTTCTGCGCCGTCATCAAGCAACACCTGAAGATGACTCTTCAGGTGTGCTGTTGGCTTGCTATAAGGTTTTGGGCGGTAGACGAGTGGAAACTCAACCACGTATGCTCCTAGCTGCGTGTTTTAGTTCTTCTGGCTTGGATGTGCTTTGAAGAAGTCAAAGCGAGGAGGGAGCTCTTCAAGCTGGTGCTCCTCTGCGCTCTGGCCAAGCTTTGCCGCAAGCTCTTTTGGACCCATAAAGGCGTTCTCCCAAGAGAAGAACTCCTCATGAGGGAAGTTGAGAGCATCTGCAATGCGCTCGCAGCCTTCCGGAACAGCCGGGTGCATAAGCAGTGTGATGGTCTTGAGCGCATAGAATGCATCAGCAAGTGCCTGGTCATAGGCCTCGTCATTGCCCTGAGCGGCCTTGGAAGCCTCGCCCCAACGCTTGTTTTCTGCGCGAGCGTACTCATCAACAGCAGCAAGTGCAGAGTGCGCGTCAAAGCCGTATGCAAGCTGCTCGTACTTCAGCAGAACCTCTTGGGCAGCATCGATAACTTCCTGGTGAGGCTCACTGACAGGCAGGTGACCGCCACAGGCATTAGCAGCACCATACAGGCAGCTACGAGCCATGCGGTTAAAGATGTTAGTGAGAAATGCTGACTCCTTGAGCGCTGGATCAACAACGCGAGGATCATCCTTTACCAGAAGATCTGGCTCGCCGTCCTTGCTCTTCCTGGAAACGGAAGTATCAAAAGCCTTTGGCGAGAAGGACACGGCGCGCTGATCAAGGCCAAGTGAGAGCCAGTGAGCGCGGAGTTGCTCTGGAGTGTAGAACTCAAGAAGCTCTTCAGCCATTGGAGGCTTGATAGCACCAGAGCTGGAAGCCTTCTTGTTCATAAAGAGAATGTGGTAGTTAGCAACTGGAGTATCGGTGATAAGACCCCAATCAAGTGCATCCCACAGTGGGTTCTGGACAATGCAGTAGAAGAAGATGTTGTCCTGACCAATGAACTGGTAGACAGCAGCATCGTCACTGCACCACCAATCGCGCCACTCGTCAGAAGAGTAGCGAGAACCACCGTTGCTAGCGTCTTCAGAAAGAGCAGCACGTGTGAAGGTGATAGGAGCCCAAAGGGACTCAGTCCAGACCCAGATGGTAAGGTCTTTGAGATCTTCAATGTCTGGAGACTTAAGGCCCCAAGAAATATTGCCCGTCATGCGGTAAGGCAGGAGCGTCTTGCTTGTTCTAAAACGAATTCCAGTCTCTTTGAGTTTCTCGCGAGCTTCATCTCTATCTTGCCAGTTTTCAAAAACAACAGAGAAGGAAGAAGCGTTACCTTCTGGCTCAATGACACTAAGAGCTGGGAGGGAAGAGGCAACACCGTCAAAGTCTTGGCGGTAGGAATTTTGAATGTAGATAATAGGCTCGGTCAGAGTCTCTTGAACGGTAGAGGTAACAACTGAGCGAATCTGTGGGTTGTTCTTCCACTTTTCTACCAGGTTATTTAGAAACTCTTTGTATTGTGGTAGGTCAAAGTACCAGCTTGGTGCAGGACGAAGCTCTGGCGTGGTGCCAGTGAGCTGCGAAACAGGGGCAATGAGCTCCTCTGGATTGAACTGATGACCCAGGTCGCACTCTTCTGCGTAGGCTTTCTCTGACTTGCATCCCTTAATGGGACAGCGACCATTGACCTGACGGCCGTTAAGGAATGTCTGAGCCTCAGTATCGTAGAACTGCTTGGTTGAGAGTTTGGAAAGCTTACCGCGCTCATACAAGCGGTGCATGATGCTGTCAGCCATCTCTTCGTGGATCTTTGCAGCGGGTTCTAGCGCGGAACCGCCGTAGAAATCAAGCGAGATATTGTAGGCGTTAAGAGCGCTTTTCTGCAGGTTGTGATTATGATTAACGTAATCAAGGATGGTGCCCTCGTAGCCCTCTTCTTCAACCTTTTTGCGATAGCCCTCTGCAATAGGAGAGCCATAGCAATCAGTTCCCGAGATAAACAAAACGTTTTTCTGGCCAATTCGATCTCTTAAGAAACGCGCAAAGAAATCTGCTGGGACAAAAACGCCTGCAATATGTCCGAAGTGGAGATTTTTATTACCATAGGGCATACCACCAGTGATGACAGCACGCTTAGGAAAATGTGGGCGGTTGTTCATGTCGTAGCTTTCGGCCATGGATACCTCGCAGTTGGAATTAGTAGATTACGCAAATTATCTTCTTATTCTAATCTTTTTTGATTCACTACACGAATAGATTCAGAAGTCGATACTATAGTGAGTAGAAATTATGTAAGGAGAGTTTGTGGGAAGAAAAAAGCCAAAGACAAGCCTTGAGTTTGTTCTAAAGGATCCACCAAAGTCTGTGGTGACGCCCTTCCTTGTGGCTGACCTTGCACTTTTGCTTATGTTTGTGTGTCATATTCCGCTGATGGTTATGGGAGAGCTCCCAGCCAATGACATCCTTCCAGCCGTGTTGGGTCTTCTAGGAAGCATGTTGGCAGGTGGCTTGATCCTTGTGTGGATTACCCGCGTCAATAAGCGAGATTTTAGGTCATTGGGTCTTCGAGTAAGCTCCTGGCCAGGATTTATGCGCGGAGTTACCTTTGGCTTTTTGATGGTGCTGTTTACCTTTGGCTCTATCATGCTCATTGAAGGCTTTGATTTTAACTTCAACGCTTCCTATAACATTTTTGCTGCTCTCTTCTTACTTGTGGCAACCCTTATTGAGTCTGCTGCAGAAGAAATATTGTTTAGAGGTTATCTACAAACTGGTGTTGCAGCTAAGAGTTCTCTCCCTGTAGCGCTTGTGCTTCAAGCAGTGCTCTTTACCGCAACGTATGGACTAACGCCTAACATCTCTATTGCCGCAGCAATCTCAGTCTTTTTGATGGGCATTCTTTATGGCTTGGTGTTTTGGCTTACCGATAATCTGCTCATGACCATTGCTATGCACTTTATCTGGAACTTTGTAACCGGCCCTATTCTGGGCATCTCGGTTACCACTACGCTTCTTCCTACCACGCTCTTAACAGCGTATCCTGCAGCATCTGAGTTTATCTCGGGTGGCGCCTACGGTATTGAAGCAAGCGTTGTTACCATTTTTGTATGCCTTGCTGCCTGCGCTATAGTAGGTTGGAAATGTTATAAGGCACAAGGCGAGAAGAACTAATGGCTTCAAACATGCTTCAGTCAATTGAGACTCTTTCAGTAGAGCAGGGAACACCGCTGCTGCTCCATGCATGCTGTGGTCCATGTTCACTTGAACCTTTAAAACATCTGAGGGAAGAGGGCTTTGAGCCAACCATCTGCTGGACTAATCCTAATATTCAGCCAGTTGAAGAGCATGATAGGCGTCTTCAAACCTTACTTACGTGGGCTCAAGAAGAGGCTCATGTTGAGGTGATTGTGGCAGGAGATCCGCGAGAGCAGTGGGAGCGAGCCGTGGCCCCTCAGGGATTTGAGCGAGATCGTCGCTGTCGTGCTTGTTACGCAATCCGCTTGGCAGAGAGTTGTCGTGTGGCGGCTGAGCGCGGGTTTGAATACGTTTCTACAACACTGGCTGTCTCGCCCTATCAGCTCTTTGATGCGTGCGAGGATGAGCTGGTGTCCATTGCGCACGCTCATGGACTGACGCCTGTATGGAGAGATTTCCGTCCGTTTTACCCAGAGGCTACAAAAGAGTCTCGTGAGCTTGGTATGTATCGACAAAATTATTGCGGTTGCAGATATTCTGCAGCCGAGGCTCAGATAGAGCGTCATGAAGCTCGTGACGCAAGAAAGGCAGCACGTCATGCGAACTGACGATTTTGATTACAACCTTCCAGAAGAACGTATTGCACAAGCTCCTGCTGAGCCAAGAGACTCTTGTAGGCTTTTGGTGCTGCATAGAGAAGATGCCCGCATAGAGCACAAGCACTTCACCGATATTGTGGAGTATCTTGAGCAGGGCGATTTGGTTGTAGTTAATCAGACACGCGTTATGCCAGCTCGCCTTGTAGGTAAAAAGCAAAATACGGGCGGCGTCTCAGAAACGCTGCTTTTAAAACGTCGAGAAGATATTGATGCTCTTGGTGGTGTATGGGAGTGCCTGGTAAACCCTGGTAAGCGCCTTAAGCCTGGTGCAGTAATTGAATACCGTGCAGGTGGTTTGCATGCTCCTGACTCAGCTCCTGTTGTGTTGACGGGCACCATTGTGGACTTTGTTGACGACAACAGGGGAGGTCGCCTGGTGCGTTTTGAAGCACAGGGAGATCGCACTCTTGATGAGGCTATTCATGAGGCAGGCCACGTTCCGCTGCCTCCGTATATTACACAGTACGAGGGAGACCCAGAGAAGTACCAGACGGTCTACGCTATGCAGGACGAGCATTCTGCTGCAGCTCCTACCGCGGGTCTTCACTTTACTCCTGAGCTCATTGAAACCATCAAAGCAAAGGGTGTTCAGTGGGCATCTGTTGAGCTAGAGGTGGGTATTGATACCTTCAGGTTGGTAACAGAGGATGACCCTACTAAACACGTCATTCATACTGAGCGCTATCACGTAGCTCCAGAAGTTGTAGAAGCAGTAAAGGCTACCAAAGCCGCTGGTCATAAGGTTATTGCCATTGGTACTACCAGTGTTCGCTCGCTTGAAAGTGCTTGGGATAATCAGATTCCTGCAGATGAGCCTCCTGTTGTTGCTCGTCGCTTTGAGGAGGCAGAAGACTCTGCTGCAGTGACTCATAAAGGCGATATGGTTGCCCGAGAAAACGCAACCACCAATCTCTATTTGATGCCAGGCTCTACGTTCCACGTGGTAGACACTATGGTGACTAACTTCCACGTTCCACGTTCTACTTTGATGATGCTTGTTTCTGCGTTTGCAACGCGCGAGCAGATTATGGACGCCTATCAAAGTGCCATTGACGAGAAGTACCGCTTCTTGTCATTTGGTGATGCCATGATTATCATTTAGCGAGCTTGGCTACGTGACCATGACCCTCACGTTCAGCTTGAGGGCTCAGAGCTAGAGAAAAAAGTGCCCACAGTATGTACCGACCCCCAAAAGTTAGACCAAAATCTAACGATTAGGAGGTCGGTATT
>CAURGZ010000063.1:0-7219 GCA_963524285.1 uncultured Atopobium sp. | reverse complement strand
TCTCCCAACTTACGCTGTTCCCAAGGGTCAGTAAAACCGGCGAAGCGGATTTCGGGCACATTGGTTTTTTCTGCCACGCTATTCACCTCCCAACAGTTTCCGCAGCTCAGCAATGCCCGCCATATCGTGCTCGTTACCCGTGAGCTGGCCCAGCATCGCCGCCAACTCGTTTTCCTCCTCAGCAATCTGGTTGCATACGTCCGAATAGGTTGTCGCGTACTTTGCGTTCAGTGCGACGACCTTTGCGATGAAATCGCTTACAACAGCATTGGACAGCTCGAGCAAATCAGATTGCAGCGGCTCAATCCACTTTGCAGCGAGCAATTCGTCGCACTGGGCGTCGGCTAGGCCCTCGACGACCTCCTTGGTCTTCTCCTCAAGCGCGTGCTTCGCTTCCCTACTTGCTGTCTTGAGCGACTTTTCCTCGTCGAGGAGTTCCTTCGCTTGTGCAAGGACATATTCAAAGCTATCAACAGGAAAGCCTACTGCCAGCTTTAACTTCCCTATATAGGACGCAACCTTTGCTTTACCGTATGTTCCGTCTTTGTTTGACTCCATTTCCTGCCAGGAAACCTCAGAGTGGTTTTCAATGAAAGCTAGCTTTTCTTGTTTTTTCGCTTTTTGATCAAGAAGTTTCAGATATTCTTCCAGGTCACGAATCTCTGGAGAGGAAATGTATTTCATTTCGCTGTTAAGATGGGCATTGATTTCTTTGAGGACGAATGCATCATTTGAGTCATTAATCGCTGGAGAGTCGAGCTGCTCAACGTCAAGGGAATCGATCAATTCAGAACAAGACGAGGATATGACGGACAGTCTTTCCTCCATCGAGTTAATTTTGGCAACATCGGCTGTGAGTATGTGACTTTGCACTAGTTCGAACGGAAGTATATGACCAATCCAGCCGTCCTGAACTTCAGTTTCCTTTCCGTCTTTCTTTTTTATCACCATATTCGGATCGACTTTGCGTACGGCCTCGCTGCCCTCAGTTTGAATAACCTCGAGGTCGCCAGAGATGCCCGTCCATGCATCATCGAGAGCCTGGTAAGCATCGTACTCGTCGACGAGTGCAACACCGGAGAGGGCGTCGCGGAGCTGCTCCGCGATATGATCCTCCTCGACCACGGCGTCGACCTGCAACAAGCCGTCTACCAGTCTTTTCCGCAGCTCCGCAGGCAGGTGCGACAACGTATCCCGATAGCCGCTCAGAAATGAGACGACGTCGACGTTGTCCTTCACCGTTGCCGCCACGTCATCCGTCACGGAAGCAAGGCATGACCCGCCGCTCTCACCGTAAAGCTGACCCTTCAGGCTCGGCCACACCTTCCAGTAGCGGTCGAGGGTGTCGATCTCAGCCTTCGGAACCCCGCCGAACATGGTGGCGTACACGTCCCAGTTCTCAGCAGCTTCGGACGAATCAACATAACGCGGAATGTTGAGGTTGTAATCGTTGGCGCGTATCTCGTCGATGGAGACCAGGCGGCTGAACTTGTCGACGGTCGCGTTCGTTGTCACGGCGTCGACGATACGCTTGATGTCGCTCGCGCGCAACTTGTTGTTCTTACCTTCCTTCACAAAGTGCTTCGACGCATCCACAACCAGTACGTCACTACTCTCGCGTTGCTTGCGAAGCACCATGACGATGGTCGGGATGCCCGTACCAAAAAAGATGTTCGCGGGAAGCCCGATGATTGCCTGAATATGGCGGTTCTCCACCAAGTTTTTTCTGATGATACCCTCCTCGCCGCCACGGAACAGCACGCCGTGTGGCAAGACGATGCACATGATGCCGTCGGGGCGCAGGTGGTATAGGTCGTGCAGCAAAAAGGCGTAATCGGCCTTGGACTTGGGCGCCACGCCGAACTTGAAGCGCGGGTCAAGCTCCTTGTCTTCCGGGTCCCAGTTCTGGGAATACGGGGGGTTCGACACCACGGCATCGACGAACAGCGGGTCGTAGGTCTCATCCTTATTCTCGACCGTGTCGAACCACGGCCAGTCATCCTCGAGTGTGTCGCCGTTTCTGGCCACGATATTGTCAGGGAGTATTCCGCGCATAACCAGGTTCATACGTGTGAGGTTGTAGGTGTTTTCCTTGAGCTCTTGCGCATAATACTTGATGGAGTCCGGGTCGCCGTTGCGGCGCGCCACGGCCTTGCCGATGTTAATGAGCAGCGATCCTGATCCACTGGTGGGGTCGTAGATGGTGATGTTCTCGCGTCCGGCCAGGTGCCACGAGACGATCTCGCTCATGAGCATGGACACCTCGTGCGGGGTGTAGAACTCGCCGGCCTTCTTGCCGGCGTTGGCGGCGAAGTTGCTGATGAGGTACTCGTAGATGAAGCCGAGCACGTCGTAATCAGCCCGGCCGTCCATCGGGATATCCTTGATGAGGTAGATGAGATCACGAGCGGCCTTGGACTGGCTCCGTGCGTCGGTGCCGAGCTTGGAGAGACCGGTCTGCAGCGTGTCAAAGATTCCGTCAAAGACACGCTTGCGTGCCGGGTCGATATTGCGGCTAAAGGCGGAAAGCGCGTCGCGCACGTTCGATATCTCGAAGTCGCCGCCCTTTGCCACCCAAGTGGAGAAGAGGTTGTCGTAAGCGATAAAGTAGCCGCACTCGCCCTTGACGAACTCAACCGTCTCCTCGTCGTCTTCCACCAGGCTGGGCAGGTCCTCCTCGGCGAAGTCGCGTGCCTTCAGGCGGGCAACCTCGGTCTCGGACAGGAACTTGTAGAAGATGAATCCCAGAATGTAGTCCTTGTACTCGTTAGCCTCGATCTTTGATCGCATCTTGTTGGCGGACTCCCATATCTTGGAGGCTAGCTGCTGCTTGTTCATCTAGTTTCCCTCGCTTCTATAGACTTGGTTGAGCGTTTCCCCATCGTCGCTTACCCATTCAGTCCAGCCGTTTTGGCTGCCGCCGAGCACGAACACCGCCGCGGCGCTGGGTGTCGGGAACTCGAGATCCTCGGCGAGTTCTGCGATTCTGCCCGAATCGCCGAAAATCTCCCTGCGCGCGGCTGCGACACCCGAGTTCTTCAGCACAGGCCTCGAAAGGTTTACTTTCGAGCCGGCGAGCACGATGAAGTGCCCGGTAGCTTTGTCGTAGCGCCCCGCTCCGCGTATGTTGTTCTTCTTCGTGTGGAAGACCACTGGCGCACCTGCGGGACCCTGGTCGACCCTGTCGAGGTCGTACCCCAGGGCCACCATCCTGAAGAGAATCCTCTCGTGCAGGCGCTCGACAGCCTCTTCCTTGTACGGATCGACGTAGGGCTTAGGCGTCGCCGAGTTGTCGGTCTCATACGAGCCGTGGGTACGCACGTAGTCGATGGCCTTCGCCTCGAGGACATCCAGCGCATCCTTGCTGATGTTCTGGTCGTCATCGAGGAACATGACAGCCTTGTTCCAGAACTCCTTCTTTGCCTTGTGTGTGTCGAGCCGGGCGATGCCCTGGGTTGTTTGGCCAGCGTAGACACGACTCACGTTGCCGTGGTCCTCGTCGAGCAAGTAGTAGACGCCACGCTGCGGGATATTCGGCAGCGACTTCGCTTCGGCGAGGTCCTCCCTCGGAATGACGACGGTGACAAGCGACTCGCCGTCGATGCGGCAGATGCGGATGCGGTCTGGCTTCGCGTCTATGAGTTGGACGGTGAGAGTCTTGACTGAAATCACGCCTTTATAACTGTTAGGCATCTACAATCCCATCACTCAAAATGTAAACAAATGTGTATGCATCATTATAGCAAGGTGAAATCCAGCGGCGACGTGGCTAAAATAACAACAAACTGAAGCAAGTTGCAATTGAGCCATGGCTAACAGGCGTGAAAGAGTGAAAGTAGAAGTAAAACTAGATTTCCTTATAATGATCTCAACAATTGTTGGATCCATCTTTTTTAAGTAACTATGATTTCTATCTAAGATTACTTTAATTTCCTTATTAAAGCCCCTCTATGCATGTTTATGACTCAATCATGTAGAACTAAACATTTGTGCTTAATATGAAATAATATTAAGCACAAATGTACGATTTTGAAAGAGAATGGCTCTGGCTTTAATCGAGAATGTGAAAGATCAGAATGGATACGAGTCCGAGTCACAGGTCATTGCCTATGGCATACCCAGGAGAAAACTTATCAAGGCCGTTGATAAGGGCGAACTTATTTGGTTTGGACGTGGTCTTTATGCTCTTCCAGAGACATGAGAGGATTCATACCTCGTCGCTCAACATCGGTTCTCGCGTGACATATTCTCCGACGATACAACACTGTTCCTTCATGAAATGACCGACGCGCACCCTTCTCCCTCACCATGACGTTCCCCAAAGGCTACAACGCCCCGCCTATCAGTAAGGTAGAAATAGTCTGCCGTACCTGTGCCGACGAGGTGCTTGAGTTTGGGCTGGTAGAGCTGACTACTCAGCACAGCAATATCGTTAGAGCGTACAATCTAGAGAGATTACTTTGCGATTTGGTCAGAGATCAAAGTACGTGGACTCGAAAGTCGTCATTCTGGCGATGCTGACCTATGTCAAAAGTCCAAAGAGAGACGTAGAGAAGCTAGTTAAGTATGCACGTAAACTTGACGTCGAAAAGAAAATCCAAAATTATTTGGAGGTATTTCTGTGAGGATTAGGAACGTAATGTAATCTTAGCTCTCCCTTGTGCCCGTAAACACAAAATCTCGGTTAGCAATGTGGACAATGCCCTGAATGGTGTCGCCCTCAACGGAGCCACCAACAGCAAAGATAACGGGACCCACAAAAGACTCAAGCTTGCCGCCAAAGGTAAATGAGTTGTCGGTAACCTTGCCGTTCTCAATATCAATCTGAACACCCATGGCGGTCAAAGAGCCAGTGAGTTTCTCGCCAGAAGTGATAAGGACAGCAGTTCCCTCTTTGGCCCCAACGGGAGAATCCATTTGAATCTTGTATGTTCCGTCAATCATGATGCCTCTATTCTATCCAGACGTTATACCTGGTGTTTTTTGAGTTGTAGCCAATAGACTGCGCTAAAACCAGCTGCTGATGGTACGCCTCTATTCTACCCAAGAACAGTGAGGGATAGATGTGGTTTCTCGCCAAGGGGTGATTTATAGGAATTGAATGAAAGTTGGAAATTTTCCGAACGAATGTTTGACAGGGAGTTTCTGGGGTATAGGGACGGTAGATAAATCGCGCGGCATTTCTCGCCACGCTTGTAGAAAGGAACGTCCTATGGACATTTCACAGGTTAAGAAAGTTGTAGTTGCTGGCGGCGGCGTTTTGGGCAGCCAGATTGCATTCCAGACCGCTTATCGCGGCTACGAGACCACCATTTGGCTAAGGTCCGAGGCTTCAATTGAGCGCGCTCGTCCAAAGATTGAGCACCTCAGAGAGGTGTATTTAAACACCCTGGAGGCTATGAAGAGCGATCCTAAGGCGTACGCATACGGCCTCATTGCTCAGGACGAGATTACCCCAGAGAAGCTCGACCAACTGAAAGAGCAGGTAGAGCGCGCATACAGTAACCTCAAGCTCACTTCCGATTGGGACGAGGCTTTTGGTGACGCTGACTTTGTTATCGAGTCCGTCGCGGAAAATCCAGAGCAGAAGATTGAGTTCTACACCGAGCTGGCCAAGCACCTGCCCGAGAAGACTATTGTGGCAACTAACAGCTCAACCATGATTCCAAGCATGTTTGCTGCAGCTACTGGTCGTCCCGAGAAGTACCTGGCACTCCACTTTGCTAACGAGATTTGGCGCAACCCAATCGGCGAGGTTATGGGTCACGCAGGTACCGCTCAGGAGAACTTTGACATGGTCGTCGCTTTTGCGGCAAGCATTCGCATGATTCCGGTCAAGGTTCTGAAGGAGCAGCCTGGCTACCTGTTGAACTCTATGCTGGTCCCTCTTCTGGTCTCCGCTGAGCAGCTCTGGGCTAACGGCGTCGGCGACGTCGAGGACATCGATAGGGCTTGGCGCATTGGCACCGGCTCGCCAAAGGGTCCGTTCCAGATCCTGGACATCATTGGCCTGGTCACCGCATACAACGTTGCTCTGATGAACCCTGCAGCTAAGGATCCAGAGTCCGTACAGGGTCGCATTGTTGCCCTGCTCAAAGAGAAGATTGACAAGGGCGAGACCGGCGTTGCTGCTGGTAAGGGCTTCTACGAGTACAAGTAAAACGCGGACAGATTGTAAGCGATTTCTACCCGGCATCCATTTCGTGTGGATGCCGGGTTTTTTGTGTGGAAATGCTGGGAGTGGACGGGGTTTCTCGCCAGGCTGCGGGAGCTCGGCGCGAGGGCAGCGGGAAACGAGCGCCTGGAGGGCGCCTGATTTCTTCAAAGAATCTGTAAATTCTGCCTGAAAACGTTAAAGAATCTGTGGATTTGCCTGATTTCATCAAAGAATCGGTGGCTCAAATACAGATTCTTTGCACTTTTCAGGCGGACTTTGAATTCAAGGTTGCTTTTCATGGGCGCTCATCGTGGAGCCTGATTTTCTCGCCATGTCTGAACGTTTTGCCGGAAAAGTACACCAAGTCTGAGCTATTTGCCGGTTTTTCTCGCCATGTCTGAGTGCTTTTACTCAGACTAAGTGAGCATTTCAGGCTCATGAATCCGGCATAATTGCTTTAACTTTCTCGCGCCTGATTTCATCAAAGAATCTGTAAATTTTGCCTGAAAACGTTAAAGAATCTGTGGATTCGCCTGATTTTGCAAAAGAATCGGTGGCTCAAATACAGATTCTTTGCACTTTTCAGGCGCGGTAATACTGAGCAATCTGATAGCACTGCAAATTCTCTGCACGCAAAAAGCCCTTCTCGCCAGATGACGAGAAGGGCTTTGTTTATGCGACGGTAACATGCGCTGTTGAGACGCATTAACATGCAACGGGCGCGCTGACGTGCGACGGGTGCGCTGCCGTACTTCGAAGCGCGGAAATCCGCTGGAGCGTAACTACGCACGACGGAACTCGAAGAGCTTACTTCAAGAAGTCCTTGACGGATGCGAGGACGCTTGGGGTATCCAGGCCGTACTTGGCAAGAACCTGAAGTGCGGGCCCGGACTCGCCATAGGTGTCCTGAACGCCGATGACCTTGACAGGAACAGGAGCGTTCTCTGCTAGAGCCTGGCAAACCGCACCGCCCAGACCGCCAATGACGGAGTGCTCCTCAATAGTCACAACCTTGCCGGTCTTTGCTGCAGAAGCGGTAATCAGCTCAGTATCCAGAGGCTT
>CAURGZ010000062.1:0-7242 GCA_963524285.1 uncultured Atopobium sp. | reverse complement strand
TCAAACGCACGACCAGACGTGAACATTGCAAACGAAGTTGCAAAGACCTTGTGGCCCGTAGCTGCAACGCCAGCTGCCATGCCAATCATATTGGCCTCAGCGATGCCGCAGTCCACAAAGCGCTCAGGATACTCCTCGCCGTACTTGCCAGAACGAGTTGCCTCTGCCAAGTCAGCATCAAAGACGAGAAGATCGTCGTGCTCTTTACCAAGCTCTACCAGGGCTTTTCCGTATGCCTCTCTGGTGGCAATTTTCTGTACGTCTGCCATGTTATGCCACCTCTCCCTCAAGCTCTTTCATAGCCTGCTCGTATTGCTCCTGGTTAGGAGCCTTACCGTGCCAGCCTACCTGGTTCTCCATGAAGGAGACACCCTTGCCCTTTACGGTGTGGGCAATGATAACGGTTGGCTGACCCTTAACGGTACGAGCCTCAGCAAATGCAGCTGCAAGCTGGTCAAAGTCGTGTCCATCAGCTACATCAATAACGTGGAATTTGAACGCCTTGAACTTCTCGTCAATTGGCTGTGGCGTATTGATCTGATCAAGCGAGCCGTCAAGCTGCAGATTATTGTTGTCAACAATAAGCGTGAGGTTATCAAGCTGGTGGTTACCTGCAAACATGGCAGCCTCCCAGACCTGGCCCTCTTCAATCTCGCCGTCGCCCAGGAGTGCGTAGACGCGGTAGTCCTTGTTGAACTTCTTGCCAGCAAGCGCCATACCAACAGCGGTAGAAACGCCCTGACCCAGGGAACCGGTGCTCATGTCAACGCCAGGAGTATCGTTCATGTTTGGGTGACCCTGAAGTCGCGAGTTGAGCGCGCGGAAAGTCTTGAGCTCCTCCTTGGGGAAGAAACCGCGCTCAGCCAAAACGCCGTAGAGCGCTGGGGTAACGTGACCCTTTGAGAGCACAAAGCGATCCCTGCAGGGGCAGTTTGGCTTGGTGGGGTCTACGTGCATTTCCTTGAAGTAGAGATACGTCAGGATTTCTGTTGCAGAAAGCGAGCCACCGGGATGGCCGGATTTGGCCGTAAAGACCTGCGTGAGAATGCTTTTGCGCACCTCACGAGCAACCTGTTTAAGGTCGACGTCCATGTAATTTCCTTTCACGTATTGCGTGCGAGAAACGCAGCAGGTCGGCGCCACGCGCGGGCCGGAGCTGCGTGCGGGCCGGAGCTGCGTGCAAGTCAGTGTCGTGCGTGAGTGCGAGCTAGCGCTTACAGACCGAACTTCTCGGTAAGCTTTTCCTTCATTTCATCCTTATCAAGGATGTTGGAGAGAACGATCTTCTCGTCTTCTGGTATGCCGGCGATAAAATCCTCAAGGTCGCGAGCAACAATAAAGAGGTCAGCTGCGCCAGGAGTAACGTCGGAAACGGTTGAGTGCTCAACCTCGACGCCGCTCACGCCCAGCTCATTCAGGACGTCCTGGATCTGCATCTCAACCATAAGGCTGGAGCCAAGTCCACTTCCGCAACAACAAAGGATCTTCTGGATAGCCATAAAAGCCCCTTTCAATTCACCACGTGTGATATGTGGGTTACGTGGGTTAAAAAGTCGGGCCCCATCCAAGGACGAAGCCCGACCTAGATACCTAGATTCTACTCGCATTTTCTGCAGCAACTGCGATGTTTAGCTGCAATTCTGTGAGCGGATGCTACTCGGCCTTCTTCTCCTCTGCCTTCTTAGGAGCAACAAGGTTGAAGAGAATTGGGAGGCAGAAGCAGACAACGCAGATGCCGGTGAGGACTGCACCCTGGACGTTCAGAGCAACGTTACCAAAGATCAGCGCCATGATGGAGAAGTCAGCGTCGGAGAAGGTAGCGGAGGTGAAGCCCATGAGAGTAAAGACTGGCATGCACAGTGCAGGCAAGAAGGTAATGAGCAGGCCGTGGACAAAGGAGCCAGCAATGCAGCCCTTGATGCCGCCCTCTGCGTTACCAAAGACACCTGCGGTTGCGCCGCAGAAGAAGTGAGGAACAACGCCTGGGAGGATCAGGGCAATAGCTGCGACCTGTGCGTTAATGACACCCAGGATAAGCAGACCCAGGATGCCGCCAACGAAGGAACTCAGGAAGCCGATGATAACGGCGTTTGGAGCATAGGTGAATGCGATTGGGCAGTCAATTGCAGGCTTTGCACCAGGGACAAGCTTCTGAGCAATACCCTTGAATGCAGGAACAATCTCGCCAATGATCAGACGAACACCGGACAGAATGATGTAAACGCCGCCAGCGAAGGAGAGGCCGCGGGTAAATGCCCAGACAATCCAGTTAGTGGTGGTCTCGGTACCAATATTCAGCAAGTCGCCGAGGTGCTGAAGGCCCGCATACTGTGGGTTAGAGGCAAACTCTGCAGCGGTAGTTCCTGCAGGTACCAGGGTTAGAAGGCCGCGGCTAACAGCAACGCCGGTGATAACCAAGAACATGATGATCATGGTCAGACCAATGGAAACGGTGTTGTCGCGCAGGAAGATGAGACGCTTGGAGAACTTGATATTCTCGGTGCTATTCTCGCGATCGGAAGCAAAGAGCTTACCGACCATACCGGCAAGCCAGTAACCAGCGCCGCCGAAGTGGCCAAGTGCAACGGAATCGCTGCCGGTAACCTTGCGCATGGTTGGCTGGCAGTATGCAGGAGACAGAACCATGATCAGAGCAAGCAGGCATGCGCCGGAGATGTAGAGCATCCAACCGGAAAGGCCGCCGACGTGCAGGATGATGGCGAGCATAGCTGCCATGTAGAGAGTGTGGTGGCCGGTGAGGAAGATGTAGTTAAAGCGAGAAAAACGTGCGAGAACAATGTTTAGGACCATGCCGACGCACATGATGATTGCGGTTGCCTGGCCAAACTCGCCAAGTGCCAGGGAAACGACAGCCTCGTTGTTTGGGACGACACCCTGCATGTCAAAGGCAAAGTTGAAGATTTCACCAAAGGCCAGGAGGGAACCGGTCTGCAAGAAACCTGCACCTGCAGAAAGAACGAGGAAGCCGACGATGGTCTTGAGGGTGCCCTTGATGAGATCCTCAATTGGCTTTCCCTGAAGCGCCAAACCTAGCAGGGCAACAAGGCCAACTAGGATGGCTGGTGTTGATAACACATTGACAAAAAACTCAACAACAGGCATACAAACTCCTTTCAACAAAACGCGTGTGTGCAAGCGCGTAGAAACGACGGTACGCGCGTTGCCTTAAACGTAGTGCACTTCGTCTGATTGTAATCCATTTGTGTTTATTTTGTGTCGATTTATTTATGTTTTTGTAGGCCTAAACGTTCACAATGTTCATTTGATAGAAAAATGAAGCTCAAAACAATAAGAAAGTGTACTCATAGAGCTGTCATGTAGATTTTTAAGGAACGGTTGATACAAGGTCCGGGCGATTATGTATCCGCCTAACCAAAAACGTATAAACAATCTCGAATATGCAAGGAAACTAATCAAGAAATTGATATGACGGAAAGTGGTGTCTGATTTGGGTAAAAAACCCGTTTAGTTGGAGATAAATTTTCTAGTTCGGCGTTTTGGCACTTACGTTTTCCCAGTTGGATTTTCTCATAAAAGTTTCAATCAAATTTGACCGAAGGTTTACGCTGGTAGATGACCTGCATAGAATACATGCGTTTTTGTATATTCCAACTAAACGCATTTTTTACCACTTTTACTGTCAAAACGCTTATTTCGCGGTAAAAACGGTGGAAATTCACTGATTATCAGAAAAAATGGTCGGGTTGACTGGATTTGAACCAGCGACCTCTCGGTCCCGAACCGAGCGCTCTACCAAGCTGAGCCACAACCCGTTATGTTTTACCTCGTCCGATGGGATAAATCCATCAAACATTTGCCGCTCTATGTTACCACTACAACTTGCAGGTAGTGGAGAAGCCTCGCCAACCTTTTGCTTGAGCTGCGGCTGCAATTGCGTCGGCAGCATCCTGTGATTCGCAAAGCGCAAAAGAGCTGCTACCTGAGCCGGAAACCTGAGCGCCAAGAACTCCAGGCTGCGTCTTGAGCCACTTCTCTACCTCGGCTACCTGTGGTTTTAGCGATTTTGCTGCTGGCGCAAGATTGTTGAAGAGGAGGCCTGCTACCTGCTGAATAAATTGCTTACTTGCAGCGGCGTTGTCAGGGGCGAGTTCTATGCTTGCAGCATCCTGACCAGCAGCGCGCAAAAGTGCGGACAGATTCTCGTAAGATTCCGGTGCAATTGGCGATGCATCAAACTGGTCGTACGCTTCTTTGGTAACAACGCCAGTTTCTGCTGGTAAGACAATAGCAAGAGGAGCGTCAATGGTAGACGTATAGGTTTCTACCAGCATATCTCCTGCGCCCAGCATAAGTGATGGTCGCGGATCCAAGAAGAATGCAACGTCTGCGCCAACAGCCTTGGCTACCTCAACTACCAGCGGGTCTAGCGGGTCAACGCCCCAGCGCTGAGCCAACAGATAGAGCGTTGCGGCGGCATCAGCGGACGATCCACCCAGACCGGCCTTCTCGGGAATATGAACTTGCACATCAATGGAAACATCTGGGGAAATGCCCAGCTTATTGGCGAGAAGAACCGCGGCCTTCCAGGTTGTTGTGCGCTCAGGCAACACGCAGAGCTGCGGCTCATGCGTAACCGTAAGCTCCGGCGCGTCATCGACAACAACTGTGTCGTACAAGGCAACAGGAACCATGAGTGAATCTACTTTATGGTATCCTCGCTGGTCTTTCTGAGTGTGAATGCCCAGGTGAAGGTTGACCTTGCAAGGAATCTGAATGATTTGGCGTCCAAAATTGGACAACGAGGCAGCCATGAGAGTAAGCCTAGCCAGAGAAGATTACGCTTCTGGACTATTCTTCAAACTCGAAGTCAAACAAACGCTCACCGGTCTCAAAATCAAAAAGCTCGACAGTGCCGGTCAGAACGTCAACGTACTGGTAGGACTGACGGGCAGTGCGACCGCGGCGCTCGCCAACCTCAACGATGAAAAGAGATGGATGGGCCATAACCAGGGTACCTGTGCGCTCAACAATACGAGAACGTCCCATGTTGGCCTTGACCTTGAGTTTTTGACCCTGAAGTGCGCTGAGCTTCTCGTGAATCTCGTCTACACGATTAACTGGTGGAATCTCGTTTTCCATCAATCCTCCAAGTCAATCAGTACGTTTGCGATGCGACACGTTGATGTGTCGGAGATATGTACCGGTCGACAAACAATAGTCAGAATTTCCGAAACTCCACTATACGTTGTAAAAAATGAAATCTCAAGGTTTTACGACAAATGTCACGGGAACAACATCAGTCGATCGGTCAGGTTTGCGTCAAGATCGCGAGAAGATCGTGTCAGGTTCGCGTCAGATTTGCGTCAGGTTGGCATCGGACTTGCAACGACAGCGCGTCAGAACCCCAACAAATTTATGACAAATAGGGGTCCTCTGATAAAATTAGTAACTAACTTCAAAACACAAGGAGGCCCAATGACTGAGACTCTGGGATATGCCATCAGTAAGACCTGGTATATCGTGCTTATTTTTGTTGCTCTTGCTATCGGAATCGCATTCCTTTCCAAAAAGAAATCATCTAAAGCTCTTGTTGCTTTATCAGCGCTTTGCCTGGTATTTAGCGTAGGGTCGTTCGCATTTGGTGGATTGACTGTTTCTGAAGCACAGTCCAAAGGCGCTTCATCTGAACAGCTCAATTCCATGAACCTTATCGAGCTTGTCCAGGCTAACCAAGCCGCACCAGCTCAGACCTCTGTTAATGACGTCAACGAGCTCTACAACAAGATGGTTTATGTCTATCAGTACGGCTCGCCTATTGCGCAGTCGCTCGCGAGCGACAATCCCTTTGTTCATCATGATCTACCTTGGGTAGCAGCGACTCTTCCTGAACTGAAGAAGCTGCTCGACAAAAACGAAGTAGTCTACGTGTCAACAAACAGTCAGATTTTCAAACAGTTGCACATTAACCCTGGTGAAAACGCCGTCGAGCCTTTTATATTCTTTGTTACTTCGGTCAATCCAGCCGGTAGAGTTTTCCCACTTTCAACTGGTGATATGTCTCGTGTTGGCAAAAAAGATGGCGATAAAATCACGATTGGTGACAATCTTGAGTTTACGCTTCGCACGGTTCATACCAATAACGGTGACTATGTGCTTGGCCTTAACTACCAGGTCCTTTTTGCTCTCAGTCGTTACTTCAAGGACTATTAATATTTTTCGGAGCATCACTAAACGTGCACGTACAGCGCTTACGCACGATAAACTGCTACAAAAAACTCCCATTCACATGAATGGGAGTTTTGTTTTTTCTCGGCAGATGCTTTTCGAGGCTTTTTGGAGACTTTAAGAAGCTTTGGGTCAACCAGACTTTACTCAGCTGGGCAGAGCGAGAGGGCGGCCTCGTCAGCAATAACGGTGCAGTTAGTATGAAGCTGTAGGATAGAGGCTGGGCACTGAGGCGAAACGTTGCCGTAGCACATGTCGTAAACAGCCTTAGCCTTGTCCTCGCCGCTAGCGACAATCAGAATGCTGCGCGCGAACATGATAGTCTGCGTACCCATGGTGTAAGCCTGACGAGGGACGTCCTCCATGCGCTCGAACAGTCGGCTATTTGCCTGAATAGTGCTCTCGGTGAGGTCAACGCAGTGCGTACCCTTGGAGAAATGGTCGTCGGGCTCGTTGAAGCCAATGTGACCGTTGTGACCAATACCAAGAAGCTGCAGGTCAGGATAGCCAGCCTTAGCAACAAGCCTATCGTACTCGGCGCAAGCTGCCTCGACGTCAGGATTAGAGCCATCGGGCACATGAGTGTTCTCAAGATCAATATTTACCAGGTCAAAGAGGTTTTTGCGCATGAAATAGTGATAGCTCTGAGGATCGTCGTGAGAAAGACCGCGGTACTCGTCAAGGTTATACGTAGAAACCTGCGAGAAGTCCAGGTCTCCCCTCTTGCACCAATCAGCGAGCTGAGCATAGGTACCAATTGGCGTTGAACCAGTTGCCAGACCAAGAACGCAATTTGGCTTCAGAATGATTTGTGCAGAAATAACATTTGCAGCTTTTCTGCTCATGTCCTCGTAATCGCGGGTGCGAACAATCCTCATGTCTACCTCCAAGACAGAAGTCACAGTTACATTTAGTTTAACATTTGAAGCAAGCAAAAAAGTAACCGGTCGGCGAGAAGAACAAATATCTCGCTGACCGGTTTTGACCTGTTATATGGCGTGTTTCTGTCGCTATTCTGTCGTGATTCTGACGTGA
>CAURGZ010000061.1:0-7321 GCA_963524285.1 uncultured Atopobium sp. | reverse complement strand
CGTGGTATGTGGAGTCACCTGGTAGGCGAGCAAACTCGTGGTGGCATTGGTAGCCGATTTGGCCAGGGTGAAAGCCAGCTTGAGGTTGACCGTCGTCTTATTAGAAAGCGCATTTCAACTCTTAAAAATGAACTTAAGCAGCTCAGCCAAAGGCGAGAAGTTCAGTCAAAGTCCAGGTGGAATTCTGGAACGTTTAGTGTCTCACTTGTTGGATATACCAATGCTGGTAAGTCAACACTTCTGAATCAACTCACAGGCGCGGACGTATATGCAAAAGACGAACTCTTTGCAACTCTTGATCCAACTACCAGAGCACTTTCTCTTGATGAAGGCAGAAAGATTGTTCTTACGGATACTGTTGGATTTATTCAGAAGCTTCCAACTAATCTGATTGAGTCGTTTAAGTCTACGCTGGTAGAGGCTCAAGAAGCAGATCTTCTTCTGTTGGTTGCAGATGCAACTGATAAGAATCTTTCTAAAGAAATAGCAGTTGTTCGTAGTATTTTGAAAGACATCGAGGCTGATAAAAGCGATCAGATTCTTGTATTAAATAAGGTAGACCTACTTGATGACCAAGAGCTTCAAATGCTCAGAGCACTCTATCCAGATGCTGTATTTATTTCTGCTCAGGAAGGTATGGGCATTAACGGCCTTCTTCACAAGATTCAAGAAATAGCTAGCGCCGGCGACAAGGTGGTTAGTGCACTTATTCCGTTCAACAAAGGCGCTCTTGTTAAGTCTGTTCATGAGAGATGTCAGCTTTTGCACGAGCAATACGTCGCTGAAGGTCTTTTACTGTCAGTTAAAGCCGACACGTATATGCAGGCACTTTTAGAGCCGTACGTGGTATCAGAAGACGATATTCTGACTGACGAATAAAGCAATAAGCAGCAAAATTGGTTGATGTAAAAGGTAAATGAAAAGTGAATGTCTTCCCATCTCTGTTATGAGGGGAAGGGAGAACCTTTTCATCCAGTTGGGATATCCAGCTTCTTTAAACTGTCTGTTAAAAGCAGCACCACTTAAATACAAGAACAAATAGGGGAGTAACGGGTAGTAATCTCCTGATGAAAAAGATGGAGAAGGAAATCCAGCCCAGGCTAAATATGGTGTTTGGTATAACTCTTTAGGTAACGAGAAAACCATGTTGCCTATACCAATATGGCCACTAGAAATTGGAATGCAAACAACAAAAATTAAAAGCAAAAGAATTGCTGTTGCATATCCTTTTGGTGGAACAGCGAAACGTGAAATAAGAGCTTCAACCAAGGTGCATGAGGCCATACAAAAGAAGATTCCAAACGTAATGGGCGTATCAACTTTTGCAAAGGTAGTTGCTGCAAATATTGCTAAGGCTACAAGGCCATATACTCCTGTACGCTTAAAAGAATCTTTAGAGAAGGCGCACATACAACCAGCAATAAAAATAAAAGGATATGAGATTGATGGTATCCAGATTTGCATAAGCAGAGGTGTAAACCACGTAAGCTTAACGTGCGAAATAAAGAACAAATCATAGGTAAAGTGAAACAGAATCATTGAAACTACCGAGATACCTCGTATAGTGTCAAAAAACGTTATTCTCCCTTTGGTTTGTCTTAACTCAGCACCCATAATATGACTAAGAGATTGATCTAATAAGTGCAGTAACCCTACCTAAAATGACAGGATTTTGTACGTAGATTGGCTCCATAAAGTCATTTTCTGGTTGAAGACGAATACGATCGTTTTCTCTGTAGAACGTTTTAACTGTTGCAGAATCATCAATAAGAGCAACAACAATTTCTCCATCATGGGCATCTTGCTGCTCTTTTACAACAATATAATCGCCGTCAAAAATACCAGCATTGATCATTGATTCTCCGCGAACACGAAGAATGAAAGAACTTGAATCCCCAACAATGCTAGTTGGAAGAGATAGAGATTCTTCTACGTTTTGCTCAGCAAGTATAGGAGTACCAGCAGCAACACGTCCTACAAGAGGAAGGCTAATCACATTATTAGCTACATCTTGAGTAACGGGGGCAAGCTTTGCCGTATCAGAAGTGTTAGGAGCCTGAGGAACAATTTTCATAGTACGAGGCTTTTTTGGGTCTCTATCAATTAGCCCAAACTGCTCAAGAACTTTTAAATGCATGTGGACAGTTGAAGGAGACGCAAGATTAACAGCAGCACCAATCTCTCTTACTGAAGGGGGATAGCCATGTTGATCTGTGTAAGAACAGATGTATTCATAAATTGCTGCCTGACGCTTGCTGAGTTTGCCCTTTGGCATATGAGCCTCCTTTTTCTTTTTAATAATAATACACGTGTTCTAAATAATAATCAAACGAATGTTCTATTTTTTCTTGACACGAACAAACGTACTAAATATTATTAGTACAAACGTTCGGACATGACTTTTTGTCCGGTGTATTAGATATAACTAGTTCCGTAAAAACTATTACGGAAGGAAATGATATGAGGCGTATGTACCAGTCAAAGATGTACCAGGTTAGTGGAACTTCAGCTCTTGCTTCTTATAAGCCTGCATTTAAGGTAATTGAAGGCGGAGCAAAGAAAGAATCTGTTGCACCCCAGCGTGAGGAAGTTTCTTACGTCAAGACGCTAACAAATAAAGAAGCTTTTGTTGCTGGACTCATTATTACTGCATCGTTTGTTTTGATGTTTGCGGTTTCTTTTCTTCGCACAACCGCTCTCAATTCATTTGCTACATCTGTAATGGATAGCGCTTCACAAACAATTACTGTTCATAGCAATGACACGCTGTGGTCAATTGCAGAGAGCAATCCTATTGAGGGTGTCTCTACAGAGCAACAAGTAAGCTGGATTAGAGAAAAAAATAATCTTGATTCTTCTCTTTTAAGAACTGGACAAACTCTAGAGATTCCTTCTGTATCTAAATAGTAAATATTTATGTAAATTTCTCTCGGAATTCTGTGTTGATAACACTTAATACCTGCGTAAAATGGTATCTTCCTTTTATACGAAAAAAAGGGGATTCCATGCGTTGTCCAAAATGCGGTCACGAAGAGTCAAAGGTTATTGATTCTCGCTCATCCGAGAATAACGATGCCATAAGAAGGCGTCGCGAGTGCATGTCCTGTAAGTTTCGTTTTACAACCTATGAGCGCTTAGAAGAGATTCCTATCACCGTTGTGAAGAAAGACGGTCATAAGGAGCCTTTTGATAGACAGAAGCTCATGAGAGGCCTTGTTGCTGCAACAGTAAAGAGAGATATCTCTGTTGCTTCTCTTGACCATTTTATTGATGGAATTGAGTCTCAGATTAGAGACAAAGGTCAATACGAGATTAAATCTGAAGATCTTGGAAGCATTGTGCTTAAAAACCTGGTTATGCTTGATAAAGTTGCATACATTAGGTTTGCTTCTGTCTATAGAGACTTTAAAGACGTTGATGAATTTAGCGCAGAATTAAGGAGCCTGAATTAATGAGCAATTTTGACATCCAGCTACCTATTAAACGCCTTGATCCTACGGTTGAACTTCCTTCATACGCATATACCGGAGATGCTGGATTAGATCTTAGAAGTGCTGAAGATGTTGATCTTGCTCCTTTTGAGCGTAAACTTATTTCTACTGGTTTAGCTATTGCAATTCCTGATGGATATGCAGGATTTGTTCAGCCAAGAAGCGGCCTTGCCCTTAAGAAAGGCCTTTCTATGGCAAATACTCCTGGACTAATTGACGCTCATTATCGTGGAGAGCTTAAAGTTTGCGCCATTAATCTTGATTGTAAAGAAACTATTCATATTGAGCGCGGCGAGCGCATTGCACAGCTTGTAATTCAGCAAGTTCCAGTTGTACAGCTTGTTGAAGTTGATGAGCTTGATCAGACCGATCGCGGCGCCGGTGGATTTGGTTCAAGCGGAGTTCAGTAATTTCTTATTTTGGTGATAAGCGCTGCGGCGTTTGCATAAAGGAAAAGTCTCTTTAGGAAGGAAGAGCTTAATGGAGAAGTTCTTTAAGGTAGCTGAGCGTGGTAGTAATCCCGCTCAAGAATTTAGGGCTGGAATTACAACATTCCTCGCAATGGCATACATTATTGCAGTAAACCCAGCTCTTCTTGCTGCTGCAGGAGTTCCAGTTTCGGCAGCTATTACTGCTACCTGTCTTGGTGGCGGCATCATGACCATTTTGATGGGTCTGTTCTCTAACCGTCCACTTGCTTGCGCATCTGGTATGGGTGTAAACGCTGTTGTAGCCTTCTCTCTTACTCCAATTACTGGTGGAGATTGGCACGCATCAATGGCAGTTATCTTCATTGAAGGAATTGCTATTCTTCTTTTAGTTCTCTGCGGCCTTCGTGAAGCAATTATGGATGCAATTCCTGTAAACCTACGCCACGCAATCTCTGTTGGCCTAGGTCTTTTTATTGCCATGATTGGTCTCAAGAACAGCGGAATTATCGTTGCTAATGAATCCACCCTTGTTGCTCTTGGCGATATTTTCTCTCCAACCTTTATCGTTGGTGTAATTTCCATTGTTGCAACAGTTGTTCTTTACTCTGCTCGTGTTAAGGGCTCCCTGCTTATCGGCATCATCCTTGCCGTACTTGCTGGTATTCCACTTGGTGTTACCGCAAGCCCTACAGGCATTGTTTCTGGTCTTGATTTCTCCACCTTTGGTGCACCATTCTTGACCGATAGTGCTGGTGTTATGGGTATTGTTAAGGCTCTGACAACGCCAGTTCTTCTCGTCTTTGCATTCTCTTTGATGATGTCTGACTTCTTTGACACCATGGGTTCTGCTATGGCTATTGCTAAGCAGGGAGACTTCCTCACTGAGGACGGCAACGTCAAGGACATCAAGCAGATCCTCATTGTTGACTCTGCTGCTGCAGCTGCAGGTGGTTTCTTTGGTGCTTCTTCCATTACCACATTCATCGAGTCCGCATCCGGCGCTGCTGACGGCGGTCGTACTGGTCTTTCTTCTATTTTCACCGGTCTGCTCTTTATTGCAGCAGCATTCATTGCACCTCTCATTTCTATCGTCAGCTCTGCAGCAACTTGTGGTGCACTGGTTCTTGTTGGCTTCCTGATGATGTCTGAGGTTACCGAGATTGATTGGAACGATCTTCTTGAGGGCTTCCCAGCATTCATGGTTATCGCTGGTATTCCAATGACTTACTCAATCTCTGACGGCATTGGCTTTGGCTTCATCTTCTATGTTGTTGTTGCTCTTGTTACTGGTAACGTTAAGAAGGTTAAGCCTCTGATGTGGGTTGCAACTCTTGCGTTTGTTGCTTACTTCATCATTGCTAACTAGTTTTTAGTATTAGGGGAGCGCGTTCAAGATGGGGGTCTTGACGCGCTTCTTTTTTATTTGTGAATAGATTGTGTGCAATCTATTTTTTAGAGATAACTGATAATGATTGTCACCAGTAGGGTATAACAAAGCCAGTTACGATTTATACGATTGGAGCCAATCATGGCAGACGTTATTACTAAAGACCTTGTTATTGTTGGCGGTGGTCCTGCAGGACTTTCAGCAGCAATTTATGCAAAACGCGCCCTTCTCGATACCGTTGTTTTAGAGAAGCAGGCCGTAGGTGGCCAGGTAATCACCACAACTGAGGTTGAGAATTACCCTGGTATGCCAAACACTGATGGCTTCACTATCACAGATACTCTTCAGAAGCAGGCTACAGACCTTGGCGCAGAGATTGTCATGGCCAACGTCCTTTCTATTGTTAAGGATCCAGAGACTAACCTCTTTGTGTTGGAGACTTCTGAGGGAACTTATCACGCAAAGGCCGTCATTGTTTCTGGTGGCGCTAACCCTCGCCACGCTGGCTTTACCAACGAAGAAAAGTTCACTGGCAAGGGTGTTTCTTACTGCGCTACCTGCGACGGTATGTTCTATCGCGGTAAGCAGGTATTTGTTATCGGCGGCGGCAACACCGCTGTAGAGGAGTCTCAGTTCCTGGCTCGTTTTGCTGACAAAGTAACTCTTATCGTCCGCAAGGATCACCTCAGAGCTAACGCTACTGCAATTAAGCAGTTTGAGGAGAATCCTAAGACAGAGATTCGCTATCTGACCAGCATTACTGCAGTTGATGGTAATGATTTGCTTACTTCCATCACCTTCCGTAATAACCAGACGGGAGAAGAGCACACAGAGACCTTTGATGAGGGCAGCTTTGGCGTCTTTGTCTTGGTAGGTCGCGTGCCTTCAACCGAGCTTCTAACCGACCTCGTAGACCTTGATGAGCAGGGATATGTCCTTGCAGACGAACGTATGGCTACTAAGACACCTGGCCTCTTCACTGCAGGAGACCTCAATAAGAAGCCACTGCGTCAGATTATTACTGCAGCAGCAGACGGCGCCATCGCTGCAACTTCTGTTGCATCTTATCTTGGACAGCCTGTCGAGGGATAATTTTTTATTTCATATTTGATAGATATTTGATAGGGGATCGAGCTATTCGATCCCCTAAATATTTAGATTGACTACTAAAAACCATATCAGCTATTTTCAAAGTACTATTTCAAACTTTTAAGATAAGTTTTTTGTTCTTTGGTGATTCGATAGCTTTCACATGCTTTTTGAATCGTTTTATTGTGCACCCATGTGTCCAGCTTTTTGGTTTCAAGATAGGGTAGTGTAGAGTCCCATTGTTTGGCTAGAGCCGTTGCAAAGAACCAGGCAATCATCATGTTAACGTAGTATTCGTCTGAGTGAATTTGCGCAGAAATTTCAAGGTATTTGGAGTCAAAATTATCATCTAGAAAATGGGTCATAAGCATCTCTATACCAAAGCGACAGGTATATACATGGCTCGAAGATGCCCACCTCTGAATTTCAGTTATAAGACGCGCACAATTCTTTTTGAAAACCTGCGGCGACAAGATGTCACACACGGCCCAGTTATCGACATAAGGAAGAAATGCATCAATCGCTGAGATACAGTCGTCAAAATCTTTAATCTCTGAAACAAGCAGGCTATGCAGCATGTTTTCGTCATAGTAGGCATGTGGAAGGGCGAGAAGAAACTCGTTAGCATCTTTGCTTTTTCCAAGCCTTTTAGCAAGCTTTCTGAGTTGAGGAACGCGTACACCAATGATGGATTCTCTTGAGATATTGGGTGTGAGTTTACTTTGAAAAGCGGCATATTCTGTATCTTGAAGTGCAAAGAGCTCGTCTTGAATCATTAGGCTCTCCTTCGTCTCATGTGGAAATATGAATATATATATCCTTTTTCAACGTATATCAAGCCTCGTAGACAAATTTATCCATTCAAATTTTTTAGTTAAATCGTAATTTCAATTTGATTGTCTTCAAGGGCAATAATGCAACTT
>CAURGZ010000060.1:0-7461 GCA_963524285.1 uncultured Atopobium sp. | reverse complement strand
TTTCCTTTTGTAGTGTGGGCTGCAGAAGGTACGTATGTAGGACCCTTTGAAAGGGGTATCAATGGATATTGTTCTTGGTATTTGGAAATGGTTTGCGAGCAACTTCTTGACTCAGCCAGCCTATTTCATCGGTTTGATTGTTGCTATCGGCTACATTCTTCTTAAGAAGAAGTGGTACGACGTACTTGCTGGCTTCCTTAAGGCAGTCATTGGTTATCAGATTCTCCTGGTTGGTTCCGGCGGCCTGGTAACTGCATTCCGTCCAGTCCTTGTTGGACTTGAGGCTCGCTTCAACCTTTCTGCAATGGTCATTGACCCATACTTTGGCCAGAACGCAGTACAGGCAGGCATGGAGGCATCTAACGCTCCTGAGTTTATCGCAGGTCGTTCCTTCTCCTCCGTTATGCTTCTTCTGCTCTTTGCTTTCATTCTGAACATTGTTCTGGTTGCTTTTAAGAAGCAGACTAAGCTTCGCGCAATCTTTACTACTGGTCACGTCCAGGTTCAGCAGGCAGCAACTGCATTTTGGCTTATCCTCTTCTGCTTCCCACAGCTTAACGACGTTACCATCCTTGCAGTTATGACCGTTCTCCTCGGCCTTTACTGGGCAGTTGGTTCCAACCTTTGTATTGGACCTACCCAGGACCTTACTGATGGCGCTGGCCTTACCATTGCTCACCAGCAGATGTTTGGTGTTTACTGCGCATCCAAGGCTTCCGAGTGGCTCGCCAAGCACTCCAAGAAGGAGTCTAAGCGCATTGAGGACATCGAGCTCCCAGGCTTCCTTAAGATCTTCAACGAGAACCTCGTTGCAACTGCAATTCTCATGACAGCATTCTTTGGTGTCATCCTTGCTGTTCTTGGTCAGGAGTTCCTGCTTGAGAACAAGTTCATGAAGCCAGGTCAGGATTTCTTCTTCTACATCATGACCACTTCCTTCCAGTTTGCTGTTTACCTCTCCATCCTGCAGCTTGGTGTTCGTACCTTCGTTACCGAGCTCACCAACTCCTTCCAGGGTATTTCTAACAAGCTCCTCAAGGGTTCCGTCCCAGGCGTTGACTGCGCAGTTACCTACGGCTTTGGTTCTCCAAACGCAGTTACCCTCGGCTTCCTCATGGGTGCAGCAGGCCAGTTCCTGGCAATCGCAGCTCTGCTGCTTCTGAAGTCCCCAGTTATTGTTATCGCAGGCTTTGTTCCACTGTTCTTCGATAACGCTACTATCGGCGTTTACGCAAACAACAAGGGCGGTCTCCGCGCAGTTCTTATCATGCCTTTCATCTCTGGTCTTCTCCAGGTCTTTGGTTCAGCTCTTATCGCTGGCTGGGTTGGCATGGCTGCATACGGTGGATACCTTGGCATGTGGGACTGGGCAGTTGTCTGGCCAATCATGACCGGCTTCATGAAGTTCCTGTCCTACGCAGGTCTCGCAATTGTTGTTATCGCTCTTATTGCAATCCCACAGCTCCAGTACCGTGCAAATAAGGACACGTACTTCATGGAGGTTGAGGATTACCAGAAGTGCAAGGAAATCCGCGCACAGAAGGCCGCCGCAGCTAGTGCGGAAAGCAAGTAGCCCTCTTTCTTCCTACCCTGAGCAGACCCCCATCTGCTCAGGGTTATTAGTAATACTCGGCACATTGTTTGATGCGGTATTTGCTTTAAATGCGAGCATCATAGCGCCCAAATGGGTACAAACACAATGTGTCCGTAATCAGTTTGTTTGATCGAAGGAGTCAACATGAACGCAAAGATTTTGGTCGCATGTGCAAACGGTGCAGGTACCTCTCTGATGATGAAGATGACCGCTGAGCGCGTCACTCAGAAGCTCAACATGGGCGTCGATAAGATTCACCACTGTGCACTTTCCGAGGGCGTAAGCTCTGCTCGTCAGTATGACATTGTTTTTGCACCACTTAACTTCCTGAATATGTACGAGGATGCTGCTAAGGCAGGCGTTACCGTCATTGGTCTGCGTAACGTCCTTTCTGATGCAGAGATGGAAGAGAAGCTCAAGGAAACCGGCGCTGCAGAGAAGTATTCCGCATAGTTTAGGTTTCTAAAGAATCGAGCACTTTAATGACTTTTGAAAAGAAAATTCTTGCCGAGATGCCTAAGTGCTATGCACTTGGCATGTTTGAGGGAGAAGACACACCAAGCTTTTTAGCTGCTGTCGAGAAGGACGGTCCAATCCGTCGCTTTACGCTTGATGGTGAGCCTCTGGAGACTGTTGCTCCAGGCCCTGGCGGCGTCATGACCATTACACAGGTCCCTGGCAGGAAAGATCAGTTCCTCGCAACTCGCAAGTTCTTCTCGCCAAACTTTGGTGGAGACGACGCGGCAATTGCATCCTATACCAAGCAGGCAGACGGTTCTTGGTCTGAGCAGATTCTCTGCGACCTCCCTTATGTTCACCGTTTTGGCATCTTGAAGGCTGCTGACGGTCAGCTTTGGGTTCTTGCTTGCTCTATCAAGGGCGGAGCTGAGACCGGCGTCAAGGACGATTGGCGCACTCCAGGTGCTGTTTGGGCTGCTCCTCTGAGCGATAACCTTGAACAGTACACGGCAGACAACCAGCTTAAGCTGACTTGTGTTGCTAATTATCAAGTTCAGAACCACGGTTTCTGGACCGCACCTGATAAATCGTATGCTTTGATCTCAACCGCCGCAGGCGTGTTTAGATATGTGCCACCAACCACCCCTCAAGGTGCTTGGGATGTCACCTGCCTTCTAGTCCAGCCAACAAGCGATATTGTTGCTACAGACTTTGACGGCGATGGCAAGCTGGAGATCCTTACCTTCTCCAAGTTCCACGGTGACACGCTGGCAATTTGGCATGAGGGCCAGACTCGCGATCGCTATGAGCAGGTTTGGTGCGACCCACAGAAGCGCAGCTTCCTTCACGCGCTTTGGGCAGCAGATCTTAATGGCGAGAAGTGCGCAGTCATTGGCAACCGTAAAGATGGTCGCGATTTGTTGCTTGTTAGATACGTTGACGGTGAGTACACCGTAGACGTTATCGACCACGACCTCGGACCAGCAAACTGCATGGTGTATAGGCATGACGGCAGCGATTACATTGTTGCTGCATATCGTGAGACAGACCAGCTGGCTCTCTACAAAGTAGTGGAGTAGAGCTGCGTTTTGTAGCGAGCGCTCAGGATGAGCTTCTGAGCATGCAGGCAAAGTCCTGAGCGCCGTTCATTTACCTGCGTATACATCAAAGTACTAGTCCTATGTTTTAGAAAGGAGCGCGTAATGGCAGGTTTGAAAGACGTCACACGCGACAGTTGGATTATGAGCACCTTCCCTGAGTGGGGAACTTGGCTCAACGAAGAGATTGACAATGCCGTAGTAGAGCCAGGCCAGGTTGAGATGTGGTGGCTCGGCTGCGTTGGTATTTGGTTTAAGACTCCTGGTGGAGCAAACGTTGCTGTCGACTTCTGGGCAGGCAATGGTAAGCGCACCCACGGTGACGGCCTCATGAAGCCTGGTCACCAGATGGCAAACATGGCTGGCGTTCGTAAGATGCAGCCAAACCTGCGCAACGTCCCCTTTGTTATTGATCCCTTTGCTATCAAGAACCTTGACGCTGTTGTGGTAACTCACATTCACCAGGACCACATGTCCAAGGAGCTTGCGGCTCACGTTGTTAACAACAACATGACCACTACTGACGAGAATGGCAAAGAGATCCCAGTCCCATTTATTGGTCCTAAGGATGCAGTTGACATTTGGGTTGGCTGGGGCGTTCCACGCGAGCAGTGCATTGTTGTTAAGCCTGGCGACCGCATCAAGGTCAAGGACATGGAGATCGTTGCATACGATTCCTTTGACCGCACCATCATCGTTACCACTACTGATACTTCTGAGAACCGCCCAGACCTCTGGGGTAAGTGCCCAATGGACATGGACGAGAAGGCAGTTAACTACCTCTTTGTTACCCCTGGTGGAAACATCTATCACTCCGGCGACTCTCACTACTCCATTTACTTTGCTAAGCACGGTAAAGACATCGCTCAGGAGTTTGGCGGCGTAGACGTCTGCTTTGGCGCTTTTGGCTGCAACCCAATTGGTATCCAGGACAAGATGGAAGCAACCGATATGCTCCGCATGGCTGAGGCTCTTCAGTCCAAGGTTGTTATCCCAATTCACCACGATGTTTGGACTAACTTCCAGGCTGACGTCCAGGAGATTAAGGTTCTTTGGGACATGCGTAAGGATCGCCTTGACTACAAGTTCCACCCATTCTTCTGGGAGGTCGGCGGCCACTACACCTATCCACAGGATAAGGACCGCTTTGCTTACCATCACGACCGTGGCTTCCATGATTGCTTCGATCACGAGCCAAACGTCCCATTCCGTAGCGTTCTCTAAGGAGCAGTCTCTATGATGCTTAAAGAGCTTCGTGATGAAGTGTATGAAGCAAACATGGACCTGCCAAAGCATGGCCTGGTAGTCTTTACCTGGGGTAATGCTTCTGGACTTGACCGTGAGCGTGGCCTGTTTGTTATCAAGCCATCGGGCGTCTCCTATGAGGAGCTCAGCCCAGAGAACTTGGTTGTCTGTGATCTTGACGGCAATGTTGTTGAAGGCGAGATGAACCCATCTTCCGATACTCCAACTCATGCATGCTTGTATCGTGCATGGGGCGATAAGATCGGCGGAATTGTTCACACTCACTCAACCCACGCTGTTTCTTGGGCACAGGCAGGACGCTCTATTCCTTGCTATGGAACCACACACGCAGACTATTTCTACGGAGATATTCCTTGCGTGCGCAGCCTTACCAAGGACGAGGTAGAAAGTGCCTATGAGCTTGAGACTGGTAACGTTATTGTTGAGGGCTTTGAAAACTTGGATCCCATTGCGGTTCCAGGAACACTCCTTCACAACCACGGACCTTTCTCTTGGGGTAAAGACGCAATGGCTGCTGTGTATCATGCAGTAGTTATTGAAGAGGTTGCTAAGATGGCAACACTCACCGAGCTCAATAACCCTAAGGTTCAGGAGGCACCTCAGTACCTTCAGGACAAGCACTACATGCGCAAGCATGGTCCAAATGCCTACTACGGACAGGGTAATCACTAAAGCCTGTTCAGTGAGCAGAATTTGTTTCAGTCAGGCGGTCTTTTATAAGGCCGCCTGTTTTTAAAAGGAGAAGATATGTCCAAGTATCAGCTAGGACTTTACGAGAAGGCCACTCCGACTGATCTTTCTTGGGAAGAGCGCCTCAGCGTAGCAGGAGAGTCTGGCTTTGATTATGTTGAAATCTCCGTTGATGAGTCTGACGCTCGTCTTTCTCGCCTTGAGTGGACTGGTGAGGAGCGTGCAGCAGTTCGTCAGGCAATGGTAAACTCTGGCGTTCGCCTGGGCTCTATGTGCCTTTCTGGTCACCGTAAGTATCCTTTTGGTTCTCGCGATCAGGCTACTCGTGAGCGTGGCCTTGAGATTATGCAGAAGGCGCTTGACCTTGCAGGTGACCTGGGACTTCATACCATCCAACTTGCTGGCTATGACGTGTACTACGAGGACGGCGCAGAGGATACGCGTAAGTACTTTGAGGAGAACCTAGCAAAGGCTGTAGAAATGGCTGCTCAGGCGGGCATTGTTATGGGTTTTGAGACCATGGAGACTCCTTTTATGGATACAGTCGAGAAGGCCATGCACTACGTAAACCTTATCAACAGCCCTTACCTTGGTGTGTATCCCGACGCTGGTAACCTCACCAATGCATCGTTTATTTACGGCAACACCGTTGCTGACGATATTGCTCTTGGTGCAGGTCATATCTTTGCAGCTCATCTCAAAGAAACTGTTGCTGGTGCGTATCGCGAGATTCCATTCTCTACCGGCACCACTGACTACGAGGGAGCTCTGTCGCAGCTTGTTCCTCAGGGCGTCAGGCGCTTTGTTGCAGAGATGTGGTACACCGGCAACGAGAACTGGAAAGAAGATCTTGTCTTTGCTTCCACCTACGTTCGCAGCAAAATTGATAAGGCGTTTGAGGGGTAAACGGCCTTTTTGCACTTGTTTTGGGTTTCTCGCCACAGACGGTACATAAGAATCTGTACAATATGGATGAGCTCTTTCTTAGTACGACGTACGTTTCCAAACTCGTTTAGGTTTGTACAGGAAAGGATTACACATGAAGTTCTTTATTGACACGGCAGATATCGATGAGATTTCTGAGGCTCTTAGTTGGGGCTGTTTAGCAGGTGTTACTACCAACCCATCGCTGTATGCAAAGATTGGTGGAAAGCTGGCAGACTTTGAGTCTCATATGGTCAAGATTGCTCAGCTTTGCGAGGGACTTCCTGTTTCTGCTGAGTCAACAGCAACAACAACTGAGGGCATGATTGAAGAGGGCCGTCACCTGGCTTCTCTTGCTCCAAATATTGTTGTTAAGCTTCCTATCTGCGCTGAGAGCCTTGCTGCTACCCATCAGCTTGCTTCTGAGGGAATTCGCGTCAACATGACGCTGATTTTCTCGGCACCTCAGGCTCTTCTTGCAGCAAATGCTGGTGCTCGTTATATTTCTCCATTTGTTGGTCGCTTTGATGACATCGGTGAGGACGGCATTGAGCAGCTGGGAACCGTTGTTTCTTGCATTGAAAACTATGCATGGGATAAAAACGTTGATCACACCGTAGAGATTATTACGGCTTCTGTCCGTACGCCAAACCACGTAACACAGGCAGCTCTGCTTGGTGCTGACATTGCAACCGTTCCATTTGGAGCTTTGAAGAAGTGTCTGAAGCACCCTCTGACCGACGCCGGTCTTAAGTCTTTTGAGGCAGACTGGGAAAAGGTTAAGGCTCAGCAATAAATAGTGATTGTGGTACGCCCAGCTTAGGTTGGGCGTACTTGTTTTGAGAGGATGAGAATGGGAACATCTGCATTACCCGAGCGCAACCTCACCGATGATGAGCTCAAGCTTGCAGCTAATACGCTGAGGCGCGATGTCATTGATATGCTTGAGAAGAGCAAGTCAGGTCATCCCGGCGGCTCTCTCAGTGCGGCAGATATTGTGGCCACACTGTTCTTCTCGGGAGTGATGAAGTACAACCACAACAACCCAGAGGACCACACCGAGGATAGGTTTTTCCTGTCCAAGGGTCACGTGGCTCCTGTGCTGTATGCTGCGTACCATCTGCTTGACTGGCTCCACGACGAGGATATGGTTACCCTCCGTCAGCTTGGCAGTCGCCTGCAGGGTCACCCAGATTGCCACGCATGTCCTGGCATTGAAGTTTGCTCCGGCTCTCTTGGTCAGGGTCTCTCGGTAGCTGCAGGATGCGCTCTAGGCCTTTCTATGGACGCTCTGGCAAGCGGCGAGCGCGCAAAGAAGGTATTTGTCCTTCTGGGCGACGGCGAGCTGCAGGAGGGCTCTAACTGGGAGGCATGCATGTTTGCTGCTCACCAGAAGCTGGATAACCTCATTGCCATTGTGGACCTCAACAA
>CAURGZ010000059.1:0-7722 GCA_963524285.1 uncultured Atopobium sp. | reverse complement strand
TGAACTGCCTCCCATTTCTTGGACATAAGAAATGGGAGGCTTTTTATGCGTATGGATTGTAGGGTAAAGCACGATGTAGAGGTGAGGAGAAAGGCAGTAGAGCTCTTTGCTTCCGGTATGGGATTTTGTGCGGTTGCAAGTACTCTTTCTGTTCCACTCTCAACTGTGAAAGAATGGCACCATATATACCACGCGTTTGGAAGCGAGGTGCTACTGATCATGGATGGCAAGCAAGCTCCCTATACCTACGAGCAAAAAGTTGCTGCAGCAAGAGCTGTCATTGAGGACGGCATGACAAAGGCTGAGGCAATGGCCGAGTTTAAGATTATGTCGCTTTCACCACTTAAGCGATGGTGCAAGCTCTATCGTACAGGTGGCGCAGAGGCTCTTAAGCCAAAGCCAAAAGGAAGACCTAAAGGCTCTAAATCCAAGCCACAGAAACGCACCCGCGAACAGGAACTTGAGGAGCGCTGCCGCAGGCTCGAGACCGAAGTAGCCTACTTAAAAAAATTGCGCGCCCTGGTCGAGAAAGACGAGCTCTGACCGGGGTAAAGGTTAAGATTGTGAGTGCTTTGCGAGTCGAGGGGTACTTTTTGTCCTATTTGCTGGAGTGCTCAGGACTTGCAAGGTCTACCTACTACTACGCACTAGCTCACCCAGTAAAGCCAACACGCCCAGAGCTACACCGCGCGGTTGCAGAGATTTTCTCGCGTACTACAAACGGCTGTGGTCACAGACAGATAGCCATGTGTCTGCGCGCTGAGCTGGGTGTAAGAATCGCCGACAAGACTGTTCTTAAAATCATGCGTGAGATGGGTATTCGCTGTAAGATACGGCGTGAGACAGACTATCACCGCTATAGCTCCTATAAAGGCGTTGTCGGTAAGACCTTTGAAAACGTCATAGGACGCGACTTTTCTGCCGATGGACCGTGGAAGAAGATGGGTACCGACGTCACAGAGTTCAAGCAGGCGTGGGGCAAGGCGTACTTTGCTCCCGTCTATGACTTCGGAAGCAAAGAGATTGTCGCATGGAGCACAGCGAGGGGTCCAAACATGGTTCAGCAAAAAGCTCTTCTCGATCAACTTTTAGCGAAGATACCTAAAGGCGTAACTCCGATTCTGCACAGCGATATGGGTTGGCAATACCAGCACAGCGCATGGTGTAAGCGACTGAAAGACGCAGGAGTTATCCAGAGCATGTCCAGAAAGGGTAACTGCATAGACAACGGTGCTACCGAGCAGGTCTTTGGTCATCTGAAAGACGAGTTCTTCCGAGGAAAAACGTGGCCTAACTTTGAGTCTTTCAAAGCTGATTTGGACGCATATGTTATGTACTGGAACACACAAAGGCGTCAGGTTAAACTAAAAGGACTGACCCCGGAGGAGTTCCGGAATCAGTCCTTAGTGGCCTAGGTCTTTATTAAATTCGTCCAAGTTTTGGGACGCAGTTCAATAGCGGGTGGTTTGCTCTTAGGGTATAACCCTAAGTATACTTGCCCAGGACTCAAGTCCTTTGCCCTTCACTTCGTTCAGGTCACAATAGCAATGTAACACCGGCAGCCAGTTAAACTGGCTATCTAGCTAGATTATTTATCGAAGGGATTTTCATATTCCTTCAAACTTAATTTATCCTGAGCTATATCGGCGTTTTCTTGTTCTCGAATATATTTTCTTATTGTCGCCTCATTAAGACCTACGGTTGATACATAGTAGCTGCGACCCAAAACTTTCTATTACCATACTTATATTTAAGGTTTGCATGTCTGTCGAACATGAGCAGTGAGCTTTTACCTTTTAAGTAACCCATAAAACTTGAAACGCTTATCTTAGGTGGGATACTCACAAGCATGTGTATATGATCTGGCATGAGATGTCCTTCAAGAATTTCTACCCCTTTCCAGTCACAAAGCATCTTGAGTATTTCTCGAAGGTCTTCTCTGTATTTGTTATAAATGACTTTCCTTCTATACTTTGGTGTAAACACAATGTGGTATTTACATAACCATTTTGTGTGCGCAAGGCTATTGGCCTTATGTGCCATAGCTACTCCTTCCTTCTTGGCTATTAGTGACCTGAACAATCGCTATGCTAGAAGGAAGGATTTTAATTTGCAAAGCAAAAAGTATTCTCCACCCGCATAGCGGGTGGTTTTGTGTTTCGCGCGTTACACGCGCTCAACAGGCTAAAGCCTCGAAATAATAAGACCAAGCAGGAAATGAATTTCCTGCTTGGTCTCTGCAGTACGCATGTTCAAATGGCGCGTATGTTCAAATACGTCTATTTCTGAGGATACAGAACCTCAAGGATCTTCTCGGCAGAATCAAATGCACGTGGCGAATAGTCGATGTACTCAGAATATGGAATCTCTACGATGCTCTTGTTGGCAATAGCGGGGACATTCTGCAGGGAGCTCTCGCCCAGAAGAGTGTCTTTAGCTACGGCGTCAGTTGCCTTGTTGCGCTCTGCGGTGACGTAAATAATGACGTCAGGGTTGAACTTAATCAGATTCTCATACGTCAGGCCGTTTGCAGACTGGGTTGTAGCAGGAGTAGCTCCAAGCTGATCGATGATAGTAAATTCAAGACTCTTCTCGCTACCGCCAAAGAGACCAAACGTGCCGTCCTTGAGGTTGGTCATGACCAGCACGGTCTTCTTTGCGTCTTTCTCGTGCGCCTTAACTCGCTCGTTAATGGCGTCAAGGCGCTTCTGAAGGTCAGCGGTGTAAGTGTCGGCGTTGCTTTGAACGTCAAAAATAGATCCAAGATTCTTAATATCAGAGATAATTCCGGCAAGCGTTGGATCGCCCTGCTCGGAAGATGCAAGTTGAGTATAGACAGAAATGCCAAGGTCAGCGTAGTCCTTTGGAGTAGCCTGATCCTTTGAAGTGAAGAGACGAGAACGTCCCACAATAAGATTTGGATTAGCAGCAACAACAACCTCGCGAGAAAGGCTCTTCTTATCGCCCAGCTGCTTGATTTTCGCATACTCGTCAGCAATATCTGAAGGCATTGGTGCATCAGGCTTGATAGTGCCAATAATCTTGGAACCAAGGCCCAGACGCAGCAGAATCTCAGCGGCGGAATCTGTCAAGGTAACAACACTCTCAGGAGCCTTGTCAAACTTGGCCTCAAACTCGTTGCCGTCACCGTCATAGAGCTTGAACGATACGGGATAGCTCGTATTGGCCGATTTCTTTTCTTCTGTAGCAGGGGTAGATGGGCTAGACGGTGCATTGTTGCACGCAGTAAGACCCAGTCCAGCAGCAGTTGCAGCAAATCCTGCCGCAATGCTCAAAAAATCCCTTCTCGTAAAGAGATTTGAACTAACACGAGGATCCATCGGATATCCTTTCATTCATCTGTTGATACTCAACAGGCGATTAATACACGTAATCAATGCTGATACCGTTTCCAGCAGTTGATGGGCGGACCATGCCCTCAACGCCATACACATCAGCAAGTAACTCAGGGGTCACAATGTCCTCAGGTGTTCCCTCGGAAACAATAGTCCCCTCTTGTAAGAAATACAGGCGGTCGACATAATGAGCTGCCATCACAATGTCATGCAAAACAGCCAGGCAGCTGATACCAAGATTGCGAACAAGGCGCAAAATATCAATCTGGTACGTAATATCCAAGTGATTAGTAGGCTCATCAAGCACCAAAAACTCTGGTTCCTGAGCCAACGCACGAGCCAACATGACACGTTGTTTCTCGCCACCTGAAAGCGTGGCAAAAGAACGGTCTTCAAAGCGAGAAAGGCCAACTTTCTGAATAACGTCAGAAACGATTGATTCGTCGTGGTCGGTTTCTTTTGACAGCGCCGACTGATGAGGGCTGCGTCCCAGCGACACAATCTCGCGAACGGTAAAGTCAAAGGACAGCGAGTTAAACTGGCTTACCACCGCAACTTTACGGGCAAAATCACGTCGTGATATCTCAGCGGCGTCGCACTCGTCCCACAAGATCTTGCCGTCATAGCGATGGCCAAGACCATAAATTGCTCGCAAAAGCGTAGACTTGCCGGATCCATTAGGGCCCAAAATGCCCACAAACTCGCCATCTGCCACGTTAAGCGAGACGTCCTTTACAATCGGCTTGTTGTGAATGGTGACCGATACGTTTTGCACTTCAAGACGCATGTTACTCACCATCCCTAAAGCTGTAGTTGCGGGCGACCATGATGTAGACAAAGAACGGCGCACCTACAACGGCAGTCAGAATGCCAATAGGAACTTCGGCGTTGCCTAGGACGGTACGAGCACAGGCATCTGCCCAGAGAATAAAAATAGCTCCCAGTATCAGCGCCGTTGGCACCAGTCTTCGGTGATCAGACCCAACAAACGAGCGCGCAATATGCGGGATGATAAGACCAACAAAACCGATGGTTCCCACTGATGAAACAAGCGTGCCAACCATGAGTGCAGAAATGGTCAAGTATGCCCATCTGCACAAATTGGTATTGAGGCCAAGCGTTGTTGCAGCCTCATCTCCCATCAGAAGCACGTTGAGTGAGCGGAACTGCGTTAAGAAAAACACACTGACGAGAAGTACTACAACAACGGAAACGCCAACATTTCCCCAGCTTGCTCGTGCCAAAGAGCCCATGGTCCAGAACTTCAAATCCATCATGCCCTCAGCATTAGCGGCGATAGTAATAATGAAATTAGAAAGAGCCGTAAACAGGGCATTCAAAATCATGCCCGAGAGAACAAGCTTTGATGACGTCATATGTCCGCCGGTAGACGCCAGCAACAAAACGCCTACAGTTGCTATTGTTGAACCAATAAACGAGAACAGCGGTACCGAAGAAATTCCCACAACGTGTACCGCGCCGGCTCCAAGCATGATGGCACAGGTGGCTCCGCACGAAGCTCCTGATGAAATGCCCAAAATATACGGTTCAGCCAAGGTATTTTGAACTGACGCTTGCATGACAACACCCGCAAGCGCAAGGCCAGCTCCAGCTACCACTCCTAAGATGATGCGGGGAAAGCGCAGCGACCAAACGACCTTCTCGACAGGTCCTCCTGCAGCTAGAACCTCCGGTAGCGGCATGCCAAAAAGATGATGCATCAACACGGCATATGCGTCTTGTAGGGACACACCAATAGCGCCCATCGTTGAAGTTATTACAATGCTCGCTGCCAGAATTGCAACGAGAACGCCCATGAAAAGACGGAACGGTCCGGCTTTTCTTACCATACAATACCCCTCTAAAGTGACGCTGCGTTTTTGCGCACAACGTACAACGTACAATGCGCGTTACACAGAAGCAGCGGATTTTTTGAAAGTTAACTATATATTACTTTTTGAGTTGTGAGAAGACTGCGAGTTGAGAAATGCTTAAAATACCTACGTCCTTCTATGGGATGCTCTCCGCGAGGCGGCTGCTACGAGACGACGCCGGCACCAACAGGCAATAACAGACGAGGTCAGACGAGGAACTTCATGGATTTATCGGCTCTACCAGACAGTACAATCACTATCGGAGAACGTTCCAAAGTTCCAGGTCTTCTTGTTGTTCTCCATGGCTCACTGCTTATGTCAAAGATAGCTGCGCTTCTTGCTTCCGGGAAACTTGACGCGACCAAGCTCCCCCAATGCCTTGTCATTACTGCGCCGTCTAATCAAGATTGCTATTCCCCTTGGCCAGCGGCAAGCGCGCGAACTGAGGCTCCAAATTTTGGAGGATTTGGACGAGAATTTCTTTCTGACGTCGTACTTCCTGCTGTCGAGAAGTACGCTGCTCTAGCTACTCATACCGCAGAGGATACATGTCCTCTTACTTTGCTAGGCTATTCCTTATCGGGGTTGTGCAGCCTCTTTGAGATGCAGACTACCTGCCACTTTGACCAGTATCTTCTGGCAAGTCCAAGCACGTGGTTTCCCGATTTTGTTGAAACTTTTGATACGAGCCATGTGCGGGCGGACATTCGCTGGTGCATCGCAAGTGGCGAAAACGAAGGTAAACATCATCCTGAGCCCCTGCGCTCTGTGAGACAGACAACAGACGCGCTGGTAGAGAAGCTGGCGCCTGCTGCCCCGAAGTATCAACGTCTGCTGGATTCTTACGATCATCACAAGGGTCTTGAGCTAAGGTTGCAGCGTTTGCTGAACTTTGGCTTTGATGCGTAGAGGGCGATTTTCTGAGCGGAAGCGATTCTTGTGCGTAAAGGCGATTCCTGTGCGCGGAGGCGATGTTGGTGGCTTGCTCAACGGTCTGCTAAGACAGCCGCCTGAGCAGCGCTGATTACTAACAAAAAACCCGCCGAGGGCGGGTTTGAAATTCTTATGGTCGCGGGGGCAGGATTTGAACCTACGACCTTCGGGTTATGAGCCCGACGAGCTACCAGACTGCTCCACCCCGCAATGCGTGCGCTTATGCGCGAACAAGTACTATACCTCGCAGCACTCTCTACGTCAAGCAAGATTGACGATTTTCTCGCCATAAGGGTGTGACGCTGGCGTGCAAGGACCAAGAAAGTTGCACTGTCGCCAGCACAAGTGGGGTCAGACGGCTAAACTATTTATACTGTCTTTGGGGCGCCGTGCTTGCGCCAAACAGCTATAGAAGGACTTTTGAGGATGACATTACACGAGCTCCTGGCGCTCTTCACCAGCAAGAACATCGAGTACACTACCGCACATCTTGACGCGGTTGATCAAAACGCACAGCTTACCGATGTTGCAAGCGATTCTCGTGAGGTCACCCCCGGCTCGCTGTTTGTCTGCAAGGGCGCGCACTTCTCGCCAGCGTATCTGGCAAGCGCGGTGGAGGCTGGGGCTGTTGCATACCTCTGTCAGCAGTCGATCGCGGAGGAGCTGCAGGCAGTGGCGCCAAACGTAGCCGCTATTTGCGTGGATGACGTGCGCCTTGCCATGGCCCACGCAGCCGCAGGCGTTGCGGGACATCCCGACAAGAAGCTCACCACCATCGGCATTACAGGCACCAAAGGCAAGTCTACCTGCTCGTATATGCTGCGCGCAATCCTTGACGGCGACGAGCCGTACTCCAAGTGCGGCGTGATTGGCGGCATCGAGGTCTTTGACGGCAAGGACACGCAGCCCGCGCACAACACCACGCCCGAGGCTCCTGAGCTGTGGCGCCATCTCAAGCACGCCGCAGACGCTGGCCTCCCCTACGTTGACATGGAGATTTCCAGCCAGGGCCTCAAGTACGACCGCACGGTTGGCCTCAATCTGAGCGTCGCGGTGTTCCTAAACATTGGAACAGATCACATTTCCCCTGTTGAACACCCTACTTTTGAAGATTACTTTGAGAGCAAGTTGAAGATTTTTGATCTTGCTCGCGTGGCCGTCATCAACAAGAACACCATGATGTTTGACCAGGTCATGGAGCGGGCACAGAGGTGCGAGAAGGTCCTGACCTTCTCCACAACCGATTCCGACGCAACCGTTTGGGCGGACGAAATCACCCCTCACCAGGGCATGGTGACGTTCACCGTGCACACCCCAAGCTGGACCGGCGCCGCTGCGCTGCCTATGTCCGGCCTCTTCAACGTGGAGAATGCTCTTGCGGCAATCACCGTTGCCGATTACCTGGGCATTCGCGAGAAGGACGCCGTACTTCCGCTAATGAACGTTAAGGTGCCAGGTCGCATGGAGCTGTTGAGCTCGCCCGACAACAAAGTAACGGGCTTGGTCGACTACGCCCACAACAAGCTTTCCTACCAGAAGCTTTTCTCGTCAACGTCCAA
>CAURGZ010000058.1:0-8029 GCA_963524285.1 uncultured Atopobium sp. | reverse complement strand
ACCTCAATAGAGCCGTCATGATTATCGACAATCCATTTTGCGATGGATAGTCCAAGTCCAGAACCTTCGTTGCTTTCAATACGAGCGTTGTCGGCTCTCCAGAATCTCTCAAAAATATGACCGGCTGCTGTCTCGGATATGCCCATACCTTCATCTTCGATTGAAACTTGAACGGTTTTCTCGTCATACGCGATATTAAAAGAAATGGTGGTCTGAGCAGCGGAATATCGAGCAGCATTTTGTACGATGATACGGATAGACTGCTTAATCATTGCAGTGTCAGCAAGCACCTGATAGCGGTCATCCTTCAATACGCCTTGATCAAATTTCAGCACATAGTGATGATCTGGATCAATCATTTCCGACTCTTCACAGACCTCAGAAGTGAGCGCTGCTAGATTAAGCTGAGTCTTTGTGAGGGTGTTTCTTCCTGCGTCCCCACGTGCTAAGAAGAGGAGCTGCTCAACAAGATCATGCATGTGCTCGCTCTCAGATTTGAGGGCAGCAATGGACTCGTCAAGTACCGCTTCATCTGTCTTACCCCAGCGATCCAGCATGTCAGTATAACCTCGGATAACAGCTATAGGCGTTCGAAGCTCGTGGCTAGCATCATTGACAAAGCGCATCTGTTGCAATTTTGCTTCTTGCATACGTTGAAGCAGTTTATTCAAGGCAATCTCAATACTTGCCAGGTCTTGGTCACCTGTTTGAATCTTTGGCGCATTGATATTGGCTTCTTCAATTGCCTGTTCAAGACTCCTTATTTTCTCGCTTTTGACCAGGACGTCATTTGTTGTAGCTTCGGTAGAGAGAACATCACTATTTACCAGTTGATCGGCTTTAAGAGCAAGTGTGTTGAGGGGCTGAAGAGCTCTTCTGACACGACGCGTATCACCGAAGAATGACAACAGATCGATAATTTCCCAGATAAGAATTGCAATATACATGGGCCAGAAGCGTGCTAACTCTTCGCCTAAATCAAATATTTTTGCGCCAAAAGTAGGGCCATGAATAATGTATTTTAGGCTTGAGAGTCCGTGTAAGAAAGCGAATCCAGTAAGAGAAATAGAGTGAGACTCAGTAGGGAAAAATCCTAGGTAAAAAGTACCTTGCGGAACATGCTGGTTATACATATAAATAAAAACTAGCGCTATATTTACCAATAGAAAGAGATTAAAGCCGACGTAATTCATCAGCTTACGCCACCAAAATCCCCAGGTAATTACCCCAGCCGTCGACGAATCAGAGGGAGTAAAGAAAGGCTTTTTATGTTCTTGTATAGTGGACTGGTTATGCTTCTCTGATGACATATCCGACTCCACGAACAGTAGTAATTAGCTTGATGTTGTAACGATCATCAATTTTTGCACGTAGATGGGCAATATGTACATCCACGTTATTAGTTTCTCCGGCAAACTCATAACCCAAGGCTTCAGAAGCAATACGCTCACGGCTCATAACAACACCAGCGTGTTCCATAAGCATACGGAGGACTTCAAATTCCTTAGTGGTGAGTTCGATTGTATCGTTCTTGACACAGATTTCTCTACGATCAACATCAAGCGAGACACCTTTAATTGTAAAGGTGCTTGTAGCAGCTGTTTGAGGAATTGTCGGGGAGTTTAAACTGTCTGCCTCATGATGCTTAAGGGCCACTCGAATGCGGGCGAGAAGTTCCTCTATCGCAAAAGGTTTGGTGAGGTAGTCATCTGCACCCGCATCGAGACCAGCTACTTTATCCATAACCGAATCACGAGCGGTAAGCATGATAGTTGGCGTGTTTTTCTCGCGACGAATCCTTCTAAGAACTTCAAGACCATTAAGCTGGGGGAGAAGTACATCAAGCAAGATAAGGTCGTAGTCATTTGACAGTGCTTTTTCAGCTCCGGTTCTTCCGTCAAGAGCTTTGTCTACTTCATAGCCCTCATGTTTAAGCTCGAGTTCTATAAAGCGTGCAATTTTTTCTTCATCTTCAACGATAAGAACCTTAATCATTTTCTCGCCTAAATATCGAAGTTTTCTATTTTAGGTTTGGAACCAATTGCATTTTATTTTTTGTCGATAACATCTTTTTTGATGGAACCCGCTGCATCTGCAGCCTTATCCATTGCCTCATTTACATCAACAACAATAGGATAAGCTCCCTGGATGTGATAGCGCATCTCAAAGAACAAGCCAATGATGAGCAGCCAGAACGTAGCACCCCAGAGGAATAGACCAACAATTGGAATAATTACTGGCATGGCCATGAACTGCTCACCGCGACGAGTAACAATAAATTTTGTCTCTACGCTTTTATTAAACAGCTCCTTGCACTTTTCCCAAAGAGAAGACATATTCTCTGAGAAATCAGACTTCTTGCTTGATTCTTGGTAGGCAATTTGAGCGGCTTCCATTTCTGGAGAAACGTCTGACTGTGCAGCTGACTCAGTAGTATAGTTTGCAGTCTGCTTAGTGGACTTGCCCTGCTTCTCGAGCCAAATAATTGCATCAAGAACATTATCATCACAAGCGTCAAGTGCTGCCTTTGCGTCCTCGTAGCTTACGCCGCACTTCTCGCGAATTACCTCAACCTTTTCTAGCTTTTCCATGATCAGTTTCCTTTCGAGATGTTAAAGACGCCTCTCGTCTTCGTGATACATGGTCTCTTATAAAGATTAACCAATTATTGAGGTTAGATTAAGCTTTCATAAGTATTTTAATGGGATTGTTTACACGTCTCAATTACAGGCAGCGCGCTTACCACTTACCGAATACTTATAAAACTAGCTTGTTTTATCTATTCAGCAGCTTTAAACTAGTAAATAGTTATATTGAGCTAACTTATGGCAGTTGAAACCTTGCTTTCTCTGTCAAAGCCAGCCTGAATAACAGACACTACATTGTGAGTTTGTGGCAGGAGGCGGTGTGGGTATGGCAAATCGTCAGAACCAAAGTGTTCAAGCTACTGAGTCCAACCAAAATACAAAACAAGATCCTCAGCAATCTGAAGTAAATCCTGTTGCAGTGTTGCTCGAGTGGTCAGACAGAGCAAGTATGTACGCGCTCTCTGTCATCCTTGCCATTATTGGCGTTTTGGGAGGAATGGTTCCCTACGTTGCCGCAGGTAACATGGTGGTTGGTATCTTTAATGGAATTCAAGAATGGCCGTTTTACCTGCATTGGGGACTTATAGCAGGTCTCAGCTATTTAGTAAAAATAGTTTTTCACCATCTTTCAACTATCGTTTCTCATAAGGCAACATTTGCGACAATCGCAAATATGCGTACCCGAGTGGCAAAGAAGCTGACCACTATCCCCATGGGATATGTGCTTGATACGCCATCCGGCTCTCTCAAACGCCTCTTGGTCGAGAAGATCGATAGTATTGAAACCACACTTGCCCATGCAGTTCCTGAACTTACTTCAAACCTTACGGCTGCTTTTGCGGTTTTTGTTTACCTCATTGTTTTGGATTGGCGTCTTGCTCTTGCTGCATTGCTGACCATAATTGTGGGACTTGCTTGTTTATCAGGCATGATGAAGGACTATGAGTATTGGTATCAGAATACTATCGTAACTGGTAAAGAGATGAATAATGCCTCAGTTGAGTACGTGTCTGGAATTGAGGTAATTAAGGCTTTTGGACAGTCTGCTAGCTCTTACGAGAAGTTCTCAAAGGCTGTTTACGCTTCTGCCCATGCTTTTATTGATTGGATGAGCCACTGCCAAATCTGGCAGGATGCCATGCTATCAATTGCTCCTGCAACGTTAGTAACGGTATTGCCTCTGGGATGCTTGTTTGTACTTCAGGGGAGTCTTTCTCCTTCTACGTTTGTCATGTGCGCAGTGCTTTCTCTAGGTATTTTTCAGCCGCTCTTTGAAGCAATGAGCTTTATGGATTCTCTTGCACAGGTGGGTTCTGTTGTTAAAGAAATTTCTGAGGTTTTGAATTACCCAAATCAGATGAGAGCCACGGCTCCCTGCACACTTGAAGAGACTGAAATTAAGTTAAGCGATGTTCGTTTCTCGTATGGAAGTAATGAGGTAATTCACGGAATTACTCTAGACATTGAACCCGGGCAGGTTACAGCACTTGTTGGCCCAAGTGGATCAGGTAAGTCTACTGTTGCACGGCTTATCGCAGGTTTCTGGGATCCAAATGAAGGGTCTGTTTCTATTGGAGGACAAGATATTCGTTCCTGCACTCCAACTCAACTCGCAGACCTTGTAGCTTACGTTGATCAAGATAGTTACCTTTTTGACGAGACCATTATGGAAAACATCAGGATGGGCAAAAAAGACGCTACTGATGAAGAGGTAATTGCTTGTGCAAAAGCTTCTGGATGCCACAACTTTATCCAATCGCTTCCTCATGGTTATCAAACGGTTGTAGGAGGCTCGGGAGGTCACCTTTCTGGTGGCGAGCGTCAGCGCGTAGCAATTGCTCGAGCTATGCTCAAAAATGCACCTATTATCATGCTCGATGAAGCAACAGCCTACGCAGATCCAGAATCAGAAGCAGAGGTTGAATCTGCAGTTGCAAAGCTGGTGGCTGGTAAAACGTTGGTGGTTATTGCGCACCGTCTTTCAACCGTACAAAATGCCGACAAAATTGTTGTCGTTAATGATGGATCCATTGAAGCTGAGGGTACTCACGAGCAGCTTATGGAGACATGTCCGCTTTATGCAACCATGTATCGCGCTCATATCGGCGCACTTGATGAGGCTTAAGGAGGGGAGTAGCAATGTTATCTGTCTTAAAAATGTACTTTCAGTTTGGAAGTTCTTATCGCCAGAAACTCTATAAGGGCCTTTTCTTTACCATTCTTGGCTGCCTCTTTGAAGGCGTACAAATAACGGCGCTTTGGATTGTTTTTACTGCTCTTACTACGGATACACTCTCAACTCAGACGATATTTTCTGCGCTGGGAGTTATGCTTTTGAGCATAATAGGAGCGTTCATTTGCGCTCATTTTAAGAGCGAGAATTTCTGTGATGCTAATTTTAGTATGGCTGGTGCCAAGCGCGCGGAAATTGGAGATACACTGCGCCGCCTTCCTATGGGTTATTTTAACGAGAATAGCCTGGGAGAAGTAACAGCTGTTATGACCAATCAACTTGATGTAATGCAAAGTCTTGGTGGCCTACTGTATATGATGGTTGTTGGAGGATTAGCTTTAACCGCAATTATTGTTGCGTTCTTGTTTGTGCTTTGTTGGCAACTAGGACTTATAACTGCGGCTACATTTGTTCTTTTCTGCATTACTATGGAGCTGCTCCAGGCCTACGTGCGCAATGTATCAGATAAGTATGTAGCTGCTAATACCACCTTAATCAGCTCTGTTCTTGAATATGTCCGCGGCATTAGTGTAGTAAGGGCGTTTTCTCTTATTGATGATGCTGAAGGAAAATATGCCAAGGCAGTTGACGATTGTCGCGTTCAAGCGCTTAACCTTGAGCTTAAGGCGCTTCATTTCTCAGTTTTGCAAATGGTCATCTCCAAGGCTACCAGCATTATCATGTGCCTGGTATCAGTTGGTCTATGGCTCTCTGGAACACTTGATACAGCTACTTGTTTAACCGTAGTAGTTATGTCATTTATGTTGTTTAGTCGCCTAGAATCTGCTGGTCGTTTCTCAACTATTCTGCGCAATCTTGAAATTGCAATGGAGCAAACAAACGCTATTCTCGCCACCCCCGCAATGGAGGAGGGAGAAGGTCTTGAGAAAGCAGCATCCTGCGATATTGAGCTTTCTCATGTTTCGTTTGGCTACGATGACAGGCAAATTCTTGAAGATGTCAGCCTTTCTATTCCTGCAGGCACTTCTTGTGCCATCGTGGGGCCAAGTGGATCTGGCAAAACAACCCTTGTCCGTCTTATTGAGCGTTTTTGGGATGTAAATGCAGGTCAAGTGACACTTGGTGGACGCGATGTGCGCGACTACAAAGTTGATGCACTCCTGCAAAATTTCTCTACCGTTTTTCAGGGAGTATTCCTTTTTGATGACACCATTGAAAACAACATCAAATTTGGCAATCCAAGTGCAACTCATGAGCAAGTAGTTGACGCAGCTAAGCGCGCCTGCTGTGAAGAGTTTATCCAGGCGTTGCCTGACGGATATGAAACACGCTTAGGAGAAGGCGGCTCAATGCTTTCTGGTGGCGAGCGCCAACGTCTTTCTATTGCGCGCGCTATCTTAAAAGATGCGCCAATCGTGGTGCTTGATGAGGCTACAGCTAATGTTGATCCAGAAAACGAGCTTGAACTCCAGCGCGCAATCGCCGAGCTCACAAAGTCTAAGACTGTCATCATGATTGCCCATCGCCTAAAGACGGTGCGTAAAGCAAATCAGATACTTGTCCTGGATAAGGGCCGTATTGTTCAAAGAGGCACTCACGAGTCACTGATGGCAGAAGGCGGCATCTACGCTGATTTTGTTAACATGCGCGAGAAAACCGTCGGCTGGAAAATTGCGTAACTACGGCAAGCCACTGAGAAATATCACACGTAAAAAAATATGCACCCAAGCAAGCGCTTGGGTGCATATAACGTTAAAGCTGAAATGCGGTTTACTGAACCTGGCAGATCATAGCAACATTAGTTGAAGTGGTGTAGTCACCAAGACGTGGGCTGGTATGAGGATCGCCAGCAGTCAGAACAACAATGTCACCGGTCTCAACAACGCCAACTTCCTTTGCAATGTTCAGGGCGTTGTACATGGTGTTAGAAAGAGTGCCCTGCTCAGAGGTCTTGAATGCATAGACACCCCAATAGAAGCAGGTACGACGAACTGCCTCATCAGATGGAGACATTGCATACAGAGGACGCTTTGGACGGAAGTTAGAAACAAGGCGAGCGGTACGGCCAGAGTGGGTTGGGCAGATGATGCACTTAGCGTCAACACGAATTGCCATATCAACTGCAGCAAAGCCAGTAGCGCCGTTGACGTTCTTAAGGCCCTCACGCTGGTGATAGACATCCTTGACTGGCAGGTACTTCTCGGTCTCCTTGCAGATGGAAGCCATGGTCTTTACTGCCTCAACAGGGTACTTACCAGCTGCAGACTCACCAGAAAGCATGACGCAGTCAGTGCCGTCGTAGATTGCGTTAGCAACGTCCGTAACCTCTGCACGGGTTGGGCGAGGGTTGCGAATCATAGAGTCAAGCATCTGAGTTGCGGTGATGACAGGCTTGTAAGCATCGTTGCATTTCTTGATGATAGTCTTCTGGATGTGAGGAACCTCAGCTGCAGGAACCTCAACGCCAAGGTCACCACGGGCAACCATGATGCCGTTAGAAGCTGCAAGAATCTCGTCGAAGTTCTTTACGCCAAGAGCAGACTCAATCTTAGGGAAGATCTGTACGTTAGGAGTACCCATCTCACGGCAGATGTTACGAATCTCCTCAACAGCAGCGCCATCACGAATGAAGGAAGCAGCAATTGCGTCAATACCAAGCTCGCAACCAAACATGATGTCTGCGCGGTCCTGCTCAGTGACGGAAGGAAGGCCAATGTTGACGTTAGGAACGTTTACGCCCTTCTTCTCGCCAAGCTCACCACCGTTGATGATCTTGCAGTACATGTCAGTGCCCTCAACGTGATCAACCTCGAGGCCAATGAGACCGTCATCAATGAGGATGATGGAGCCCTTCTTGACCTCTTTTGGAAGGTTCTTGTAGTCAAGTGAGAAGCGCTGAGCGTTACCGATGACGTCATCATCAGTGGTGACAATAACGGAATCACCAGTAGTAAGGGTGACCTTCTTGCCATCCTCGAGAAGACCGGTGCGAACCTCAGGACCCTTTGTATCAAGCATGATAGCAATAGGAATACCAAGCTCATCAGAGATAGAACGAACGCGACCAATCATAGTGCGGTGATACTCATGGCTACCGTGCGAGAAGTTAAAACGTGCGACGTTCATACCAGCAAGAATGAGCTCACGAAGGACCTCATCACTTTCTGTAGCAGGACCCATAGTACAAACAATCTTGGTCTTTTTGCGAGCCATATCTCTCCTTTTCATAGGAATTAAAATCACATTC
>CAURGZ010000057.1:0-8195 GCA_963524285.1 uncultured Atopobium sp. | reverse complement strand
TTGATGATGGCGCTACCCTTTGTAGTTCTACTACCAACCGGAAGCTCGTGAATCTTGAGACGATACACCTTACCAAGGTTGGTAAAGAACAGCACGTAATCGTGGGTAGACGCAACAAAGAGGTTCTCGACAAAATCGTTCTCTTTGAGTGAGACGCCCTGAACACCCTTGCCTCCGCGCTTCTGAGAGCGATAAATCTCAACAGGAACGCGCTTCACGTAACCTGCGTGAGTAACGGTAACAACCATATCCTCTTCAGCGATAAGATCCTCGACGTCCAGGTTCTGAATGTCCTGGTCAGAGATTTGCGTGCGGCGCTTGTCGGCGTAGCGGTTGGAAATCTCACGGAGCTCATCAGCGATAACTGCCAGAATCTTTTCCTCGTGGGCGAGAAGATCCTCGTAGTAGGCAATATCAAGCCTGAGCTGGGAGATCTCGTCAACAAGATCCTGACGTGCCAGGCCGGTAAGACGACGCAGACGCATCTGAAGAATTGCTTCGCCCTGAATCTCATCCAGGCCAAAACGCTCGTTCATGCGCTTCTTTGCCTCAGCATCATCCTGCGAGCTGCGGATGATGTGGACAATCTCATCGATGTTATCAACTGCGGTCAGAAGGCCTTCCAAAATATGGACGCGCTTCTGAGCCTTATCCAGGTCAAACTCAGTACGACGGCGTACAACATCAATCTGGTGATCAATGTAGTGACGAAGAATCTCGCGAAGAGAAAGAGTGCGAGGAACACCGTCAACCAAGGCCAGGTCAATGATGCCAAAGTTGGACTGGAGCTGAGTCTTCTTGTACAGGTTATTCAGAACAACCTGTGGAACAGCATCACGCTTAAGGTCCAAAACGATGCGCATACCCTTACGGTTTGACTCGTCGCGCATGTCGGAGATGCCTTCAATTTTCTTCTCGTTGACTGCCTGAGCAATCTTCTCCTGAAGAAGACCTTTGTTAACCTGGTAAGGAATCTCGGTGACAACAAGGCGCTGGCGACCACTCTTGACTTGCTCAACGTGAACCTTTGCACGGACCGTAATAGAACCGCGACCAGTCTCGTAGGCATCCTTGATGCCCTGAGTACCCATGATGATGCCGCCTGTTGGGAAGTCAGGACCAGGTAGAACGGTCATGAGCTCCTCAGTGGTAACGTCAGGGTTCTCAATCATCATGCAGACAGCGTTAGTTACCTCACCAAGGTTGTGAGGAGGAATATTGGTAGCCATACCAACTGCAATACCTGAAGAACCGTTAACCAAAAGATTTGGGAAACGAGCAGGAAGAACTGCAGGCTCTGTCAGAGACTCATCATAGTTTGACTGAAGATCAACGGTGTTCTTGTTAAGCTCTGCCAGCATCTCCATAGCACTTCTGGTAAGACGTGCCTCGGTATAACGCATTGCTGCTGGTGGATCACCATCGATAGAACCAAAGTTTCCGTGACCATCAATCAGAGGAAGTCTCATTGAGAAGTCCTGAGACATACGGACCATGGAATCATAAATAGCGGAGTCACCGTGTGGGTGGTACTTACCCATGACTTCACCGACTGCCCATGCAGACTTCTTATGTGGACGGTTTGGCGTAATGCCAGCCTCGCTCATTGCGTACAAAATACGGCGGTGAACAGGCTTAAGACCGTCTCGAACATCTGGAAGTGCACGAGCAACAATAACGGACATAGAATACTCAAGGAAGGAAGTCTTCATCTCTGAGGACAAGTCAGTTGGCTTAAGCGTGCCACCGTGAATGTCAGAGAGATCAAGACGAGTACCAGCCTCATCAGAGATGATGTGTGAAGTTTCTCCCGTTATGAGATTTTCCCCAGTCTCTGGGTCAAACTCGTCAGAGTCTTCTTCTACCTCGTCATCTTCGTATTCTTCATCCATATCGTTTTGTGCATCAAGATCTTGATCCTCATCTGCATCAAAAAGATCGTCATTCATATTTTTATCGTCTGCCACAAGTTACCCTTTCATTTTCTGTCTAATGATTTAGCGAGAAACCATTAAATGTCCAGGAAGCGGACGTCTTTTGCATGTGTTTGGATAAAGTCTTTACGCTTCTCAACCTGGTTGCCCATAAGGTCAGAGACCGCGCGATCAGCGGCAAGAGCATCATCGATGGTTACCTTAAGAAGAATGCGGTTCTTTGGCTCCATAGTGGTTGCCCAAAGCTGCTCTGGGTCCATCTCACCAAGACCCTTGTAGCGCTGAATGGTGTACTTGGTGTTGTCCTCAAACTTCTTTGTCTCAAGAGCAAGTTCTTCATCGGTGTAGATGTATTTACCGTTCTTTTTACCCTTTGGCTTAATCTGATACAGAGGAGGCTGAGCAACGTAGATATAACCTGCGTCAATCATTGGCTTCATGTAACGATAGAAGAAGGTAAGCAGAAGAATTCTAATGTGAGAGCCGTCAACATCAGCATCGGTCATGATGACAATCTTATGATAACGAGCCTTCTCAATATTAAATTCATCTCCAACACCAGTACCAATAGCGGTAATCAGCGAAGTAATAGTGTCAGAAGAAAGTGCGCGGTGAGCCTGTACGCGCTCAACGTTCAAAATCTTTCCGCGAAGTGGAAGAACTGCCTGGATAGAACGGTCACGTGCCATCTTTGCAGAACCACCTGCGGAGTCACCCTCGACGATGAAGAGCTCAGTCATCTCTGCATCGCGAACGGAGCAGTCTGCAAGCTTTCCAGGAAGAGCAGCTGACTCAAGAAGTCCCTTACGGCGTGTTGCTTCACGAGCTTTACGAGCAGCAAGACGGCCTTTTGCAGCCTGAGATGCTTTCTTGAGAATCTCTTTTGCCTGATTTGGATGCTCTTCCAGGTACTCTGAGAGACCCTGAGTAACAATCTTGTTGGTGAGAGTTCTCATGTAAGAACTACCAAGCTTTGCCTTTGTCTGTCCTTCAAACTGAGGATCTGGCAGCTTAACTGAAATAACAGCAGTTAAGCCCTCACGAATATCGCCGCCCTCAAGCTTAGGGTCTTTCTCTTTAAGAATTCCCTGCCTGGTGCCGTAATCATTTACTACTTTAGTAAGAGCGGTACGGAAGCCCTCGAGGTGCATTCCGCCTTCCTCAGTGAAAATGTCGTTTGCAAAAGAAAGAGTTCTGTCACTGAAGTCAGTATTCCACTGAATAGCAACCTCTACCTCGCCCATCTGAGACATTGGAGCGTCAGGGTCTGACTTACCTTCAATATAGATAGGGCGAGAAAGTCCTGGTAAAACGGTTTTCTCGTCATTAAGGTACTTAACAAAATCGATGATGCCACCAGCATATTGGAAATCAACCTGACGAGGAGTAAGCTCACGCTCATCAACAAGAGTAATTTTAAGGTTCTTGTTAAGGAATGCGGTTTCCTGGAGACGGTCACGAAGTGTGTCAAAGTTATACGTAGTGGTCTCAAAGATCATGTCGTCTGGCCAGAAAGTAATGGTAGTACCGTTAGATTTTGAAGTACCAATTTCCTTCATCTTCTGAACGGTTTTACCGCGCTCAAAGACCATCTCATAGATTTTGCCATCACGCTTAACCTGCGCAACAAGCTTCTTAGAAAGAGCATTTACAACAGAAACGCCAACACCGTGAAGACCACCGGAGACTTTATAAGCGTTGTTATCAAACTTACCACCTGCGTGAAGGATAGTAAGAACAACCTCAAGAGTTGGGATCTTTTTCTGAGGATGGAGGTCTACAGGAATACCACGACCATTATCTTCAACAGAAATAGAGTTATCTGGATGAACGGTTACCTTAATTTTGGAGCAATAACCAGCCATTGCCTCATCGACTGAGTTATCTACAATCTCCCAAACAAGGTGATGCAGACCAGAAGCTGAAGTTGTACCAATATACATACCTGGACGCTTACGAACAGCCTCAAGGCCTTCAAGAATCTTAATCTCTGTACCGTCATACTTATTTTCTTTTGCCACGTAAGTCCTCTCTTCAATTGTGAGCGGAATGATATAGGTATTTTACTATGAAATCGCCAAAATCAACTCGGCACAGAGAAATTTCATTGTTTAAACAGTAATATTTGGTATCTGAGAGGCTCTGTAAAGAGATTTAAGGACAGATTAGTGACAGATTAGACTAAAGACTCTTTTTTTGTCTAAAACTTGCTTCAATCGCTTTATAAGCCGTTGACTTAAGTGGCTCAGAAAGACCAGAAACTAACTCAGAAATTTGTATTTTTTCTTCTGGTGTGAGTTCTGGAAGATCTTTTTTCTCTTCTTTTTGGCCCTGTGCTTGCTTTTCTGATGAGTCATCTTCTTTACCAGCATGTCTATTGTATTTGTCCAGCTTAAATTCAAGGTCTGAGAACTCCAGGCCTTGCTCTGAGAGCCTGGCTCTATAAATTTCTCTCTGTGCAAGAAAATCAATCATACACATACGATTATCTACATAGACAGTAAGTACAGGGTACTCTCTACCAGCAACTTCTCTAACAAATACGCCGGTTGTATGTTCTGTCTCTCTTTCACCATTTGCTTCAACCCACGCAAGATAGGCACGACGATTTTTTGACATGCTCTTAGAATCTCTGAAGGTTCCAAGCAGAGAACTCATTAAATCTTTTGCATTTTCATTGCCACCGCGCGCAGGTGTTTCTTGTTGATTATTCATCGCTAAACCTAACTATCTGCGCTTTTTCTAAAACCTCTTCAGAGAAATACCCAAGGTTTGTAGTGGTAATTACCGTTTGAATGTCATGGAATGCAAATTCCATGATTGCTTTTCTGCGGTCTTCATCAAGCTCACTCATAACATCATCTAAAAGCAGCAAGGGTTTCTCGCCAAGTATTTCTTCTGAAAGGAGAACTTCTGCCATCTTAAGTGCTAAAACGACAGTTCTAATTTGGCCTTGAGAACCAAAATTTCTAGCATCTTTATCCTCAATTAAAAACTCAACGTCGTCTCGATGAGGTCCTTTCGTACTTTGCTGACGACGAATATCATCCGTGCGAGCTTCATGTAATGCCTGTAAGAATTGATCAGTAATTTCTTCTCTAGAAGCTTCAAGAGAAACCTCTCCAATTGAAGAAATATAGTTCATTTCTAGGTGTTCTCCACCAGAGAGTTCCTGGTAGATCTCACATGTCTTCTTTGCCAGGCGATCAAACAAATGAATTCGTGCATGAAGAAGCGTAGCCCCTCCTCTTGCAAGTGAAAGATCCCAAGCATCAAGCAAGTTTTCATCTGGCCAATCAGATTTAAGCAGCTTATTTCTTTGCTCAACTGTCTTGGTATATGCCGAGAAGACCTTGAAGTAACTTTTATTTGCCTGGCGACCAAAGTCATCAAATTCTTCTCGGCGATACGATGCGCCACCTTTAATCATTGAAAGGTCATCGGGATTAAAAAGCACCGACATCAGTGTTCCAGAAATATCTGCAGCCTGACATTTCTTGCCATTCTTTGAAAATTGACGGCGTCTTTCTGTAATGGCGCAGGTATTTTCTAGTTTTCTTCCATCTCCTGTAAGAGAAATCTCTATCTTTGCCTCAGAAGTACCTGTAAGAAGGAGCTGTGATGGTGTGGGCTTTCTAAATGAATATCCAGCAGTAAGGAGTTGTAGTGCTTCAACAGTATTTGTCTTACCTGCAGCGTTCTTTCCTACAAAAATAGTAGTTTGTGCAGATAAATCTATCTCTTTCGAAGAAAAACAACGAAAGTTATATAGCGAAACATGTTCAACTTTAAGTCCCACACAACCCCTATCAAATTAGAGGCGAACAGGCATCAGAAGATACAAGTAGTTAACCTTGCCGTTTGATTTGAAAATAGCTGGCTGGGAAGGACCTTGAAGCTCAAGGCGCAGAAGATCCTTAGAAGGAGCAGCATTTACACAATCAAAGACATAGTGATAATTCAAAGCAATAGAAAGAGAATCTCCCTCAATCTGAGCTTCAATATGCTCGGAAGACTCACCCTGATCTGGTGAGGATGCAGAGAGTTTAACTTCTTTACCATCGGCGTCAACATCAAAACGAACTGAAGGATTTGCTAGTGCAATAACAGAGACGCGCTTCAAGGCTGCAGAAAAATCTTCAACGTTGATATCAACTGACGCGGTGCAAGACGTAGGAAGTAGCTGCTTATAGTCAGGGAAATGACCTTCAATCTTACGAGAGATGTGAGTGGTGTTTCCAAACTGGAAGACTACCTGATTGTCCGTAGTACCAATCAAAACCTTCTCAGTCATGCTACGCATGGAAAGAACGTCATGGAAAACTTCACCAGAGATAATTGCAGTAAAAGACTCACCTGCTGGAGTATCTGTGTTGGAATCACAAACGGCAAGACGGAACGAGTCAGTAGCAACAAGACGAATAGTGTTATCTTCAACAGTAAGAGAAATTCCCTGAAGAATAGGACGAGAAGCTTCCTTAGAAGTTACGCGATATACCTTATCAACCATAGTTGATAGAAGCTGGCTTGGGAGCTCACAGGTTTTCTCAAGATCAAACTCTGGAAATTGAGCCCAGTCGTGAGCAGAAAGAGTATTAAGTCTAAAAGACGAACGCTGGCATGTTACAGAAAGCGTACGCTCTCCACCCTCAAAAGTAATTGCAGCATCAGGAAGATTTTTAACAATGTTCTGGATAACTTTTCCAGAAACAACTGTCTCTCCTTCTTCCTCTACGTTTGCTGCAATTTGATGCTTAATAGAAATAGTTAAGTCGCTGGATTGTAACTCAAGCATGCCATTGAATGCTTTGAGGTAAATGCCAGAGAGAATAGGAAGTGTTGTATTAGAACCAATGCCTTTAGAAACAATATCAAGTGCCGTCTGGAGAGCGGATTGACTTACGGTAAATTTCATGACGACCCTTTCTATTATTTCTTAGATAAGAATAAAAATATCGTAGTAATAATAAGCTATGTTGAAAAGAAGAAAGCTTTACATTTCTAGAGGTAGAAATATGTTTCTAGAGGTCAGATTTGTTTGCTTATTTTTGACATTCATAAACAAAGAAAAATTCCCTCTCTTAAACTCTCAACAACAAATTAATACTTCTCTTCACCAATTAACATCTTACTAACAGGTTTTAAACACTAACTTTGTTCAAGAATAGTCTTCTTGAGTTGAGAAATTTGATCATAGAAGCTTTTGTCTTCTTTGATTCTCTCTTCAATTACTTCAATGCTGTGCAAAATGGTTGCATGTTTTCTTCCACCAAAATGCTTACCAATATTTACCAGTGTGTATTGGCAAAGGTCGTGAGCAAGATAAATTGCAACGTGACGAGGTTCTGCAATCTCTTTATTTCTCTTGTTGCCAACAATATCGCGATGACTAATGCCATAGATATTTTCTACGACTTCTTGGACCTTCTCGATATTTACGGTCTTTGAAACGCGACGCCAGAGCGTGTCTGCAATCTTATCGATTTCTTCTTGCTTAATATTTGTGCCAGATTCTTTTGCCTTAATCTGACCAGTTACACAGCGATTACAGAAGCCCTCAAGCGTTCTAATACTTTGACCAGCCTTGTCAGCCATGTAACGACGGATGTCCTCTGGCAAATCGTCTGCAGAAAGAGAAGAATTTCTTTCTTTAAATGCGCGGTCGCAGAAGACATGAATTAGATTGAGCTTCATCTCGTAGCTTGGAGACTCAATACCAATAACGATGCCACCACTCATGCGAGAAGTAATACGATCATCAAAGCCGTCAGATCCCATACCAAGCTGAGCAGGTGTTCTATCTGCGGCAAGAATAATCTGCTTACCTCTATCAATAAGAGAGTTAAAAATATTGAAGAAGAAGTTAATAGTACCTGCTTTACCAGCAAGTTTTTGGACATCATCGATGATAAGAACATCAATGTTTTGATAGTTATTACTAAGCTCTGTTGCGGCGTTTCCTGACGCGTTTTTACGAACTGCATTTACGTAGTCATCGACAAAGGCATCTGCATCTTTGTAAACACAAACGCGTTCGATATCTTCAGAGTTGATGTAGTTTTGAACCGCGCGTAGAAGGTGAGTTTTTCCAAGACCACTTGCACCGTAAATAAACAGTGGGTTTGCCTTACCTTTTGCGTCGTTTGCAACATTTAATGCATGCTGATGGGCAAGCTCATTCTCGTCACCAACAACAAAGCGATCAAACGTGAGGTTTGAATTGAAAGATGTCTCTTCATAAAGAGGATTACTCTTACGACG
>CAURGZ010000056.1:0-8265 GCA_963524285.1 uncultured Atopobium sp. | reverse complement strand
TGGAGGGCGAGAAGAACGTCGGCCTCGTTATGGACGTCGACACCAAAAATCTCTGCCACTTCTTCGTCGTTTGGCTTAATGAGCAGTGGTTTTTTCTCGACAAGTTCTGCAAGGTGTTTATGTGATATGTCCAGGACCAGCTCAGCGCCGCGCTCATGACAAAGATCAAAGAGTTCATCGTAGAAGGTTGGATCCATCTCAGGAGAAAGCGAACCAGAAACCACCAGCACGTCCAGGTCAGGAGCATTGCGCAGCAGCTCAAGCATCTCGTCTTGCTTAGAGCGAATAACAGGAGCACCTGCATTAGGGAACTTGAGCTCGCCTTCTGGTGTGGTCACAAAAATGTTTACGCGGGTAATACCGTCAATCCACACAGGCTTGACCGGGCAAATCTTGGACGCCTCTTCAACAATATAGTTGCCCGAGAAGCCGCCAAAAAAGCCCAGGATAGTGGACGCAACGCCGTAGTGAGCAAGCGTAAATGAGACGTTCAGACCCTTGCCATTTGGTGTGTAAACGGCGTCGGTCGTGCGATTGACGTGCGTATAAGAAGGAACTCCCGAGTTGACGTTCATGTCGATAGCGGGATTAGTGGTAAGTGTGTAAATCATCAAAGCTCCCTCTGAAACAAATATGGACCCGACGAAATCGCCGAGTCCATATTTTACTTCGATTATCTGAGTCTGCACCCAAACTGTACGTAAATTCTGGGCAAAACTCAAACGGTGCCGAGTGCGTGCTAAGCGTAAAGCTTAGTTCTCGACCAGCTTGTTGCCGTTCTTGCGGTACTCGTATGCCTTGAAAGCAACAAAGAGAACGCCGCCAACAACAGCGCCGATGAGAATGGCGAGAACCCACTTGAGGCCGCCATCGACAACTGGAAGAACCAGGAAACCACCGTGAGGTGCTGGGTCATGAACACCAAAGAGCAGTGTCAGGATGGAGCCGATGGAAGAACCGATCATCATGATAGGCATGACAGGCCAAATGTTCTTGGTCATGAATGGAATTGCGCCCTCGGTAATGTGGGTGCAGCCAAGAATGAAGTTGACCAGACCAGCGTTGAAGTCGGACTTGGTGAAGTACTTCTTACCAACGACAACAGCAAAGGTGGTAATCAGTGGAGGAACAATACAAGCAGCAGAAACTGCAGCCATAAAGTTGGTACCAAACTCATAAGTTGGGGTACCAACACCAGCAGCAAGAGCCTCGGTCAGAAGAGCAGTACCGGTGACGTAAGCTGCCTTGTTGACTGGGCCGCCCATGTCAAATGCGCACATGCAACCAATTGCAAGACCAAGGACAATTGGACCAGAAGCAGAAAGGCCGCGCAGGAAGTTCATCATGCCGGTGTTGATTGCTGCCATAGGACCAGAAATACCCAGCATAACCAGGCCAACAATGGTGGTGGAAAGCAGTGGGTACAGGAAGATTGCCTTCAGGCCATCAAGGTTCTTTGGAAGACCTGCAAGGAGCTTCTCAAGACCAACGATGACATAACCGGCAAGGAAGCCGCCAACAATACCACCCAAGAAGCCAAAACCAACGCCAGCGCCACCAGCATCAATCATGCCAGTGTTAGGGTTGATTGGAAGACCCTGGATAGCAATCATACCTGCAACAAAGCCAGGAACAAGAGCAGGACGCTTGCCAATAGACTCTGCAATGTAAGCAGAGAGAACTGGAACCATAAGGCCCATTGCAATGCCGCCGATGATCTTGAGCATGGCAGCAAAGCTGTTGTAGTCAGGTGCAGTGGAGCTGAAGGAAGTAATACCCCAGAGGAATGAAACAGCCGTCAGAACACCACCAGCAACAACAAAGACCAGCATGTGGCTAACGCCGTTCATGAGGTGCTTGTAGATGATGTGGCCTACAGACTCCTTCTCAATAGTGCTTGAGACTGGAGCGTCGTCTGCCTCTGCAAGCTCGCCCTCAGGCTGAGCAACAAGAGCGCGGTCGATAAGACCCTCTGCATCCTTAATAGCTGCAGTAACACCAACATTTACCATTGGTTTTCCGGCAAAACGCTCAGCCTGAACGTCCTTATCGGCAGCAACAACTACTGCCTTGGCGTTCTTGATTTCAGCTGCGGTGAGCTCGTTCTCTACACCGACCTGGCCGTGCGTCTCAACCTTAATGGTAAGACCTTTAGCTGCGGCGGCCTTCTCAAGGGCCTCCTTAGCCATAAAGGTGTGCGCAATACCGGTTGGGCAACCAGTAGCAGCAACGATGTCATACTTTGACTCGTCAGCCACAGCACTCCCCTTTCATCCTAGTGCTCGGAACTATTCCAAACACAACCAAAAAAGCTGCTCAATGTTAGCACTGAGCAGCTTTGACAACTACGTTTTTACATAAATTGTAATCAGAAAATTATGTTATTGAACGTACTTTCATTTAGTACAGCGTTTATGACAAAAACTTTGATGTTTTTCTCGTCAGGAGCCCTAACGTACGTACCTTTTCCAGGCGAGAAGATCATGCGCCAGAAACTTGCTTCTACTCAGCGCTCTCCTGACCAAAACGCTCTTGCCTCAGGCGCAGTGCCTCGTATGCGCAACCATACATTGCAGCCTGATTGCCCAAGCTAGCGGCCTCAATACGAGCGCCCTTGCTTACCGGTAGAGCGTACTGCTCAAAACACTCGCGAAGCTCGGTAGCAAACGTTGCAAACGAGCCCGCAACACCGCCGCCAATCAAGAACATGGCAGGATCAACCACGCACGAAACCTGCGCCATAGCAAGACCCAGGTAGTGGCACATCTTATGGATAGCAAGGGTTGCGCATTCGTCGCCCTGAGCGTGAGCCCTAAACACGGACACCGTATCGGTCTCGTGCTCAATGGTCACAGGAACAACACCTCGAGAAACGCATTCCTCCAGGTACAGGCGGACAACACCCTTAGCAGAAGCATACTGCTCCAGGCAACCGTGGCGACCACAACCGCAGGTCAATGTCTCTTCTGGCTCAACAATGATGTGACCAATCTCGCCGCCAGCGCCAAAAGCACCTGCAGCAAGCTTGCCGTCTACGACAACACCTGCACCAACGCCGGTGCCCAGCGCAATCAGCACAAACGACGGCACGCCAACGGCAACGCCAGCCCACGCCTCGCCCAAAGCTGCGGCGTTAGCATCGTTGACAAACGCGATAGTTGCGTTTGGCAGGCACATAGTAATTGCCTGCACCAATCCCTCAGGATCAATGTCTACATTGGCGAGAAGACCAACGGTTCCGTCATCTGCAACAGGACCTGGAATATCCAAACCACACGCAATAACATCGTTGCGGCTTGCTTTTTGGCCATGAACAATCAGCTTAATAGCATCGGTTACCGTCTGATAACCGCCCTCGTTATCAAGTGCGGGCGTCTTGACCTTCTGCTCAGAAAGTAGCTCTCCCTCTGCAGAGAAGAGTCCCAGCTTGATGGTGGTGCCACCAACATCAATGCCCAATACGTATTCCATAAAACCCCCTAGTTGCCGCGCTTAAGCGCACCCTCAACAAGCTGCGAAAGAACGTCTTCAACAGCGTATCCTGCAGCCTCAATAGCCATTGGAACAAGGGAGGTCTCAGTGAGTCCTGGGAACGTCTTCAGACCCATGACCATAACGTGATGTCCATCCCAAATAAAATCAATACGAGCAAGATCTCTGCAGCCATAAGCGGTGTACACCTCAAGAGCTGCGCGCTCAAGAGCCTCACGAGCAGCAGCTGGATCTGCGCCAAGTGCTGCCAAAGACTCAGGACGAACTGGGCAGAAGTGTTGAATACGCTCTGGATCAAGACGAGCATCCGTGTCGTAAATACCCTTGGTCACTGAAATCTCTACTGGTGGCAGGGTTTTCTCGCCGTCTGCATCAGAGAGCACAGTAACGCTTACTTCAACACCATCAACCCACTGCTGGATAATGACGGAATCGTCAAAACCAAGTGCGCCGAGAAGTGCTGGTCCAAGCTGGTCAGCGCTGTCAACCTTAGAAAGGCCCATAGCAGAGCCGCCGTGAACGGGCTTGACCGCTAGAGGGAAGCCAACGCCGCCACCAAGGCGCTCGGGAACCAGATCGAGAGCAGCTGCGGCTCCAAGATCTTTAAACGCGCTGGCAGTCAGCACAATCTGAGGAGGCCAGATGACCTCGGACCCCTCCTTTGACCAGGCCTGGCGCACAATAAACGGCATATCAGCTTTGTTCCAGGCTGCCCTACAAGATGCAGGCCTTGAGCCCACATACGGAATCTTGAGGAACTCCAAAAGCGCAGGTACTGCACCATCTTCTCCGCCCGCGCCGTGAAGGCACACAAACGCAACATCGGGTTTCTCGGCACGAAGGGTGTCTACCAGGTGTGCGTCAGCATCAAGTGGTAATACCTCATACCCACGCTTCTCCAAAGCCTCAGAGACAAGAGCTCCACTTTTGAGCGAGAAGTTCCTCTCAAATGAGGCTCCACCCATAATGACAGCAACTTTTGTAGCCATACTTAACACTCCCTTGCAGAGGATTGAGATTCAGAATGAGAGGACTCAGGTAGAGCTCCTGCCTCCAAGAACGCGCGATACAGCGCCATGCGATCTTGGACGCATAAAGACAGCCTGCGGATTGCCTCGTGGATGCGCTCTGGCGTCTCAAATGAGTAGCACAGACGCATACTTGAACTAATACGCTGGTCAGGATAGCAATAAACACCTGGTACAAAGGCAACTCCCTCTTCAATTGCACGAGGAAGCAACTGCTCGGTGTTAAGGTATGGCGGGAAGGTTACCCACAGGAACAGGCCGCCCTCTGGCTTAGTCCAGGTAACGTCTTTGGGGAAGAACTCCGCAAGCGCGGCCAGCATGGCGTCTTTTCTCTCTTTATAGCGAGACTTAGACACCTCAAGCGCGGCCTGCCAATCAACCTCATTGAAGTAGTGCTCAGCAAGAATCATGTTAAAGGGGCTGGTACACAGGTCAGAGCCAGACTTAGCAAGGTTGATGCGCTCAAGGAAGTGACGAGGTGCAACCATCCATGCAAGACGCAGTCCAGGGGCAAAAATCTTCGATGTGGTTCCCAGATAAATGACATTTGGATCAAGCGTCTTAAGGCGTGTTAGATCTTCTCCTTCAAAACGGATAAGACCATACGGGTCATCCTCAACAACAGGGATGTTGTACTGGCGAGCCAGCTCAAGAAGGCGCAGACGCCTTGGCATAGACATGGTAATGCCCGCAGGGTTGTTGAAGTTAGGAATAACGTAGATGAACTTGGGCTTTCTGTCTTGGCTAGCGAGCTCTTTAAGCTTTGCCTCAAGAAGGTCTGTTCTAATGCCTTCTTCGTCCATATCAATGGTGTGAACAGTAGGCTCATACGCAGAAAATGCCTGGAACGCACCAAGGTAACTTGGGCCCTCACAGATAATATCGTCTCCTGGGTTAAGGAAGACACGGCCCAAGAAATCAAGCGCCTGCTGAGAACCAGAAGTCAAAATCATCTCGTCAGGATCAGCCTCGACGCCCTGAGCGGCCAGAATCTTGCAGATAGTCCTTCTGCACTCAATACGGCCATCAGAGTTGCCGTACTGAAGAGACCTAAGTCCCTCAACAGCAACGCAGCGTCGAGCGCACTCTGCAACCTGATCAAGTGGCAGCGAAGAAATATCCGGCAGGCCACCAGACAGCGCAATGACACCTGGACGAGACAGTGCTGCAAACAAATCTCGTACTTCGCTCTTTCGCATGGTTTGAACGCGATCTGCGTACAGATCACCCCACTGATCAAACGAGATTCTGCTGTCATCCATAGAACTCTTACTCCTTACAAGCCATCTTTGGGCAAAAATTGTGCCGAAAAGATGTACTTATTGTTTTAGGACGTAGTCTTTTTAGTATCGCTCAAATATCAATAAATTACAGGGTAAAATATGGCGCATACGCTAAACGGTTTCTGTTGACCGGTAAAGTAACTGGTCACACCTATTTTTTGTAGAGAGGATTTTTATGGACAGCGCACATAACACTGTTGAATTGAACGCAGCGCTTTCAAATCCCCGCGATGATATCGCTAAACTTGATGAACTTGAGAAGAAGCTCTTTGCTCTCAACTATGCAGCTAATGAGATTGGCTCTTTTGGACCATGTATCGATCCAAAAAAGGCTGCTGAAGAGCGCGGAGAAGCCCTGGCAATCCTTGGCGAGCAGATCCAGGAGACCCTCTGTGATCCTGCTGTTGGTGCACTGCTTGACAGACTTCACGAGAATCGCGCTCTACTTGATGAGACTCATCGTGCACAGGTTAAAATTCTTCGTCGTGATAGAAGCCAGCTGGTAGATGTCCCAGTTGAGCTTCAGAGTAACTTTGTCCGCCTCACCACAGAAGCTAACGAGGTATGGGAGCAGGCAAAGAACAGTGATGACTGGTCACTCTTTGCACCAAAACTGGACGGCTTGATTGAGCTCCGCAAAGAGATGTGCCAGGCTCGCGATGCTTCCAAAGACCCCTATGACCTGTTGCTTAGCGATTTTGAGCACGGTACCAACAGAGAGTTCTACAACACCTTCTTCAATAACGTTAAAGAAGTGGTAGTTCCTCTAGTTGCCGATTGCATGGCTTCTAAGCGCCAGCCAAGCACCAAGCCTCTTGAGGGCAAGTTTGACGTCAATCGTCAGTGGGATCTTGCAAAAGACCTGGTAAAACTCCAGGGCCTTGACAAGGACGCTTACTGGCTTGGCAAAACTGAGCACCCTTACACCGGTGGCCCTGGTATCGGCTTTGTCATGGTTGCCAGCCATGCTTACGAGAATAACGTGCTCTCCAATGTCTATTCCATGCTACATGAGAACGGTCACGCCCTCTACGAGCAGGGCATTAACTGGGAGTACCGCTTTACCTCTCTGAGCACTGGTACTTCTATGGGTATGCACGAGTCCCAGTCTAGATTCTTTGAGAACTACGTTGGCCTTTCTGAGGCATTTGCCGAGCCTCTGATACAGCTTATGCGCAAGCACTTTCCTGGCCAGCTTAATCGCGTCACTGCCTTCCAGCTCTTCTCGGCAGCTAATAAGGTACAGCCAAGTCTCATTCGTACCGAAGCGGACGAGCTCACCTATCCTCTGCACATCCTCATCCGTTACGAAATGGAGCAGGCACTCCTTTCTGGTGAGATTACTGCAAAGGATGTCCCAGCTCTTTGGGCCGAGAAGTACAAGCAGTACCTAGGCGTTACGGTTCCAAACAACACCGAAGGCGCTCTTCAGGATGTTCATTGGTCATGGGGTGAGTTTGGTTACTTCCCAACCTACGCACTTGGTAGCGCTTATGGCGCACAGTACAAGCACTCCATGATTGCTGAGGGTATGGACTTTGACGCCGTCTGTGCATCAGGAGACCTAGCTCCTATTAGGGAGTGGCTGGGCAGCCGTATTTGGACCTGGGGTCGTGCAAAAGACTCCAAGGAGCTCATCATGGGTGCATGTGGTGAGCCTTTTGACGTCCACTACTACACCAAGTATCTAACTGACAAATATTCTCGCATCTATGGTCTGGCCAGCGCATAAGCGCACGCCGTAGACGCGAGTAGAAATATCTGTCCTCTACCAATTAAACGAAAGAGATGAAATGAAAAAGTTTATCGAGGAGTTTAAAGAGTTTATCCAGCAGGGCAATGTTATGGACATGGCTATTGGTATCATCATTGGCGGCGCATTTACCGCTATTGTTACCTCCCTTGTCAACGACATCATCAACCCATTTATTAAGCTGATCTCTGGCGGTGGCACCGAGGTTTCTGGTCTTTCTATTCCAGTTCCCGGCACCCAGAACGGCATTGACTTTGGTGCATTCATCAGCGCAATCATCAACTTCCTGATCATTGCATTCATTGTCTTCTGCATGGTTAAGGCCCTCAATAAGTTCATGAAGGCTTCCAAGCTTAAGAAGGACGAAGAAGAAGCTGGTGAAGAGGTTGCAGCTCCACACTGCCCACACTGCCTTGAAGAGGTTAAGGAAGGCGCAACTCGCTGCCCACACTGCACTGGTGAGATTGAGGGCGGCGCACACGCTGCGTAACATCAACGTAAGCTGCAAGCACGCTCTTTACGTACCTAGAGTACATGTAAGAAAAAAGCAGGCATATCATATGCCTGCTTTTTTAATAAAAGAAACCAGAAATGAACTGCCTCCCATTTCTTGGACACGAGAAATAGGAGGCAGTTCAAAACACACCTAAGTCGGATAATCTGTTAAAAAGACGTATACATGACGCAGAAATTACCACAAACATGCAGA
>CAURGZ010000055.1:0-8573 GCA_963524285.1 uncultured Atopobium sp. | reverse complement strand
TTAAGTTGGATAGGATAGGGGACCGAAAGCCATTCACAGCCTCCGCAGCTACGCGCAATAGAGCATGTTGGTGTCTTGTATCCCATAGTTCCTCTCCAAATCTTGGGTTACTACTATACCGTTTGCGGGCTTAAATGGCACGTTGAGGGGATTGTTGTATCTAATATGTTTCATTTTTTGTATCGTTTCCCGTTTGCCTAGAAAACCGTTAAGCTAACAGGCACAGTATTTTGGCGAGACAAAAGAGGTGGATTATGGCTCTCATCAGCAAAATTGGTATTATCGGCGCTAATCATGTTGGCGCACATGTTGCAAACGCCCTACTTTACCAAGGGCTTGCAACTGAGCTCTACATTAGCGACACAAATGAGGTCCTCTGTAAGGCTCAGGTAAACGACCTGCTGGACGCAATGCCATTTTATCCACACCCCGCTCGCGTTTTTGAGCTTGATGACCGCTATGAGGAGCTTGCTGGTTGCGACATTATCGTTAACGCTGCTGGCCACATTGAGGCTGCAGCAGCTAGTCGTGATGGTGAGCTCTTCGTCACCACTGACGAGGCCAAGAAGTTTGCAAAGCGCGTTGCAGACGCTGGCTTCGATGGCGTTTGGGTCAACATCGCTAACCCCTGCGACGTTGTTACCACTGAGCTCCAGTATCTGACCGGCGCTGATCCAAATAAGGTTATCGGCTCCGGTACCACGCTGGATTCCGCCCGACTCCGCCACGCACTTTCCGGCGCTACCGGCTATCCAGCATCTTGCATCAACGCTTGGATGCTCGGCGAGCACGGCAACGGCATGTTTGCTTGCTGGTCACATGTCTCCATTGGCTGCCTCACCCTCGACGAAGTTGCAGCTCAGGCGGGCAAGACCTTTGACCTTCCAGAGCTTGAGCAGGCCGGACGCATGGGCGGTTACGTCACTTACAGCGGCAAGCAGTGCACCGAGTACTCCATTGCAAACGGAGCTGTCGAGGTCATCAAGGCTATTGTCCACGACACCAAGCTGATCACGCCAGTCTCCACGCTGCTCAACGACGTGTATGGCGTTTCTGGCTTCTATTCTTCACTTCCTGCAGTTATCGGCGCCAATGGTGTCGAAAAGGTCTTTGTGCCTGAGCTCTCCGACTCCGAGATTGAGGCATGGCGCAAGTCTTGCGAGCACGTCAAGGGCAACATCGACCAGCTTGGCTGGCTTGAGGTAGACGCTCGTATCGACTAGTGCGGCGCACGCCGTACCGGCTGTAGCCGCGAGTCACATCGCGCTGCGGGCTGCGACGGGCGCGAGCAGCGTCGGCTGCGAGCATAGCCTGCGAGCAGGCAATAGTGCACACCGAACACACCTTGGGGGCTTCTCCCGAGGTGTGTTTTTATTCGACCACGCTGCCTCTCTCCATTTTTTGATTGGCTCTGAATGCGAGCCTGAAAACCACATCATGTCTGAGTAAATTTACTCAGACATGATGAGAAAAACCGGCAAAACGCTCAGATATGGTGCGCTTTTCCGGCAAATCGTTCAGACATGGTGAAAAAATCAGGCTCCATGGAGGGGCAATCTCGAGCACGCTTCAAAGCCCGCCTTAAAAGTGCAAAGAATCTGTGTTTTGGATACAGATTCTTTGTAGAAATCAGGCAAATCCACAGATTCTTTGACGTTTTTAGGCAAAAGTTACAGATTCTTTGCAGAAATCAGGCGCGCTTAGTCCAAGCCTTACAGGTCGGTTACTTTTCTCGAAGAGACGACCTTCTCGTTGCGTGCAGCGACCTTCTCACCATGCGCCACATGCAGCGAACTTCTCGCCACGCGCCACACGCACCTTGCGCGACCAAGCGCTCACCTCATGTCGCGCGCCGAGGTCAACAAAACCACCGTTTCACCTGCAATTTTTAAACAACATTTAAATAAAAATTTCTATTGACTTGTAATCAAAGTGATATCACAATGATGCCAACATAAAGCTCATTGTCACAAAGGAGATCTTATGAGCACCGAGAAAATCATTAAGTCCAAGAGTGGTTGGCTGTTCCTGCTGATTACCATTGTTCTTTTTGCAGTTGCAGCCCTGTTTACGCTGAATTTTGTACTCAGCGCTATTGCTGCAGACAGAAATCCTCGCCTGGATCCATCTTTCCCTAGCATCATTGGTGCACTGGTATTCTTCTTTGCCGGCCTGTTTGTTTCAAGCGGCCTGTTCAGCCTTCAGCCTGGTCAGGCAAAGGTGTGCGTGCTGTTTGGTAAGTATATTGGCACCGTTAAGGACGAGGGTCTGCGCTGGGCAAATCCTTACTACGCCAAGACTCTTTCTACAAACGTGGGTGACCTCTCTTCTCTCGCTGCAGGCGTTACTCCCAGTGTAAACGTGCACACCTCCATCATTTCCACCCGTGCTCGCACGCTGAACGGCGACGTCCTCAAGGTCAACGACCGCATGGGCAATCCAATCGAGATCGCCGAGGTTGTTGTTTGGCGCGTGAGCGATACCGCAAAGGCCCTCTTTGACGTCGACGACTACGACAGCTACGTTGCTATGCAGGCAGAGACCGCGCTCAGGCACGTCGCCAGCATCTACAGCTACGACCACATGGAGGACGAGTCCGAGTCCAACACCGCAATTACCTTGCGCTCCAACATTGAGGAGGTCTCCGAGGCGCTTCAGTCCGAACTGAGCCGCAACCTTTCCGTCGCCGGTATCACCGTTGACGACGCTCGTCTCACACATCTCTCCTACGCTCCTGAGATTGCGCAGGCAATGCTTCGCCGCCAGCAGGCTGAGGCAATCATCGCTGCACGTAAAAAGATCGTCGAGGGCGCCGTTTCCATGGTTGACATGGCCCTCACTCAGCTCTCCGAGAATGGCGTTGTTGAGTTCGACGAGGATCGCAAGGCTGTCATGGCTTCTAACCTTATGGTTGTTCTCTGCGGCGAGTCCGAGGCTCAGCCTGTGCTTAACACCGGTTCTTTGCAGCAGTAAAGCATGGCGAGAAACCCATGGCACCTCGCAAACAATATCCACTTCGTGTAGCTCCAGAAGTCTGGGAGGCGGTTGAACGCTGGGCGCAAGACGACATGCGTTCAACTAACGCTCAGGTAGAATGGATTTTGCGCGATGCTCTGAGAAGGGCAAAGCGCTCTCCAAAAGCTAACAACACTCGTGTGAATAAGACAGACAAGATGGAAGAAGGAAACTAACATGGCCGACAACATTCCACAGCCACCTGTTCCTAACGCTCCCGTACCTCCTGCGGCTCCCGCAGCTCCTGCTGCTCCTGCGGCTTCCGCACCAGCTGCTCCCGCCGTTACGCCTACTGCGCCTGCAGCTTCTGCTGCACCAGCCCCAGCGCCAGCCCCAACTCCAGCGGCTCCTGGTGAGGTTGTTCCCGTGCTGAGCGTTCAGCACTTCACCAAGAAGTATGGCTCTAAGGTGGCCGTTTCTGACCTTTCGCTCGACGTTATGCCTGGCGACATCTACGGTTTTATCGGCCACAACGGCGCAGGTAAGACCACGCTTATCAAGTCCATCGTTGGCGCTCAGCCATTTGAGGGCGGCGTCATTTTTGTGGATTCAAAGAATGTGCTGGTTGACCCTGTCGGCTCAAAGCAGGTCATCGCTTACGTCCCAGATAACCCAGACATTTACGAGTTCATGAGCGGCATTAAGTACCTCAATTACGTCAGTGACATCTTTGGCGTTCCTGCGGAGAACCGCGTCGAGCGCATTACTACGCTGGCCAACCGCTTGGGCATCACTGATTCCCTGGCAAATGCTATTGGCAGCTACTCTCACGGTATGAAGCAGAAGCTGGTTCTGATTTCCGCCCTGCTCCATGAGCCAAAGCTCATCATTTTGGACGAGCCATTTGTTGGTCTGGATCCAGCAGCAAGCTTCGAGTTGAAGAAGATGCTGCACGAGCTTGCCGACCGCGGATCTGCCGTGTTCTTCTCGTCACATGTTCTTGAGGTTGTCGAGAAACTCTGCAATAAAATTGCAATTATTCGTCAAGGCAAGCTTCTTGCCGCAGGTAAAACGGACGAGATTCGAGGCAATGCTTCTCTTGAGGAAGTCTTCCTTGGCCTTGAGGCCGGCGCTCCTGGCGTTTCTGCCGAGATTGCTCAGGATATGGCTACCACGAAGGACGGCGCCGCTGTTCAGCCAGTCATTCCTGGCGCGCCTGTCGCGGCTGCTCCAGCAGCACCCGCTGCACCAGCAGCACCCGCTGCACCAGCAGCACCCGCAGCACCAGCCGCGCCCGCAGCTCCCGCCGCGCCTGCCGCACCTGCAGCACCAGCAGCACCAGCCGCGCCCGCAGCACCTGCGACTCCAACCGTGCCCGGAGCTCCAGTACCTCCAGGCGCTCCAGTTCCTCCCTCCTTCCCTAAGGAGAACTAGTCATGGCAAACAACGTTCCACAGGCTCCTCAGCGCCCCGATGTGCCTGAGCAGAACCTGCAACTTTCAGGAGATGTGTTTATTCCAGCTCAAGTAAGCGCTGGTCAGGTTCCTGTTCTCAATCGCTCTGAGCTCAAACTGCCTTCCGATCTCAAAGTATTCTGGATGCTGCTTAAAGTTCAAATCACCATGATTTGGACTACGCAGGTTGTGGGAGCTCGAAAGAATTTTGAGAAAAAGGTTGGCGCAAACGCTCTGCCTATTGTCGGTGGTGTTTTTGCAGTTGTTGGCGCTATCTTCATGATGGTTTACATTTACGGCATTGCTACAACTCTAGCCATTGCCGGTTTCACAAGATTGCTTCCTTTAGCAGGAATTCTTGTCGGCGCTCTACCTGGTGTAATTTTGACGTTTGTAAAGGCCAATGGCGTGCTTTTTGCGTACAAGGATTACGACTTTATCATGTCGCTTCCAATCAAAAAGAGCACCATCATTTATTCTCGCGTAGCAGCTCTGTATGCTGCCGAGGGCATTTGGTCCATCACTATTATGCTGCCAGTCTTTTTGGCCTATTTCACCTTTGAAGCGGGCACACTCCCACGTTTGATTGGCGCCTTGTTCGCGCTTCTTCTTGGGCCTAACCTTGCGGTTTCTGTAGCTATTCTCTTGGCTTTTGCGGTTGCAGCCCTTGCTGCAAAGCTGCACTTTAAGAACTTGGGAATGGTCATCGGTGGCGTTTTTGGCCTTTTCTTTATGGTCGCTTATCTGTTCTTTATCTTTACGGTATCTTTCAATGCAGACAAGTTTGCCCCAGGTGTGGTGGGTAATTTCAAGGACACCGTCTTTAGCGTTGCAAGTTCAGTTGGCGTAGTTTATCTTCCATCGCTGTGGATTGCGGATTTCTTTAACTCCGGCTCCCTTATCAGTTTCTTACTGTTTGTTCTGGTTTCTGTTGGTGCTCCTGCAGCAATTGTGGCAATCATTTCTCGCTTCAACGACCGTATTAATGCGCTGGTAAGCGAGGATAAGGTCCAGAAGAAGTTCACCACCAAACAGATTTCCACCAAGTCCGCGACGCCTTTTGTTGCTCTGATCAGAAAAGAGATTCAGACCATCACGGGTTACCCAGCAGTCTTTATAAACATGCTTTTTGGCTGCTTATTGATGGTTATTCTCGCCTTTATTTCTCTGTTCTTCAGCACGTCGTCTATCGTGGCCTATTTTGTTCCTGCGTCCGAGGTTCCGCGCTATCTACCTTTGGCAAGAACCATCTTTGGCATGGTAACCACCTGGTTTGGCACCTCGATGTTCTGCGCTGCCAACTCTGCTGCCATTTCATATTCGCTGGAAGGCCGCTCAAACTGGCTGATGGCAACTATGCCTGTATCTTCAAAGCAGATTTTTGGCGCAAAGATTGCCGTGAACATGCTTTACGTGCTCATCTTTAGTGTTGTGACCCAGATTTTCTTCCTGATTCCTGGTCACATCACCATTGAAACAGCCTTGAGAAACGTCATTCTGCCGCTCTGCATTGTGTTCCTGGTGTCTAACGTTGGCCTGGCCATTGATATTCGCCGGCCAAACTTTGACTGGACTTCTGTCATCGATATCACCAAGAGAAGCCTTTCGGTCACTGTATCTTCTCTTGCGGGCACGCTGGGCTCCATGTTTGTCATCGGTGGAACGTTCATGATGATGATTGTTCCGGTTATCGAATCATTTAGCTCGTCAACGGGCGTGATTAACGAGACGCTGCCAAACATTATCTTTGTCACGCTGTCGCTGGTGAACGCAATTATCGGCTACCTGATCTTTAACAACACCGTTCACCGAGGAGTTAGAATCTAACTTTTGTGATGGGCGCGAGTGGTGTTCTGCGATTTCGCACCATCTACCTGCGGCAACATCACAAATTCTTCTGTCGAGAAGAAACTTTGAGACACCCACCACATGTCGTTTATCGAATGGTGGGTGTCTCTTTTTGTGCTTTGCGGTACGGTAGGGTGGCTAGAGGTTTTCTTGTTCGGTAAGTAGCAGGAAGGGCCGAGGCATATTGCGCTAGACTCGGGCGCGTACTATCGGCTGACCTTCTCGGCTGCTTGCCGCAGTCAGAGGAGGCATCATGGCCGAAAAAAATGTTTCTAAGGTAAAGAATGTGGTCCTGGTGGGCCAAGGTGGCGTGGGCAAAACCATGCTTGCCGAGGCAATGCTGCATCTGACGGGTGCAACCACTCGTTTAGGCGGCCACGCAGGCACAAAGCCCACGCTTGATTACGATTCACAAGAGTCAGAGCGCGGATTCTCTATCTCTACTACTATCGCACCAATTACCTGGGAAAATACACGCATTAATGTGCTTGATGCGCCGTGCTATCCTGACTTTGTGGGTGACGCCTATTCGGCAATGAGCGCTGTCGAGACTGCGCTGTTTGTCGTTGATGCAGCTAGTGGACCTGGCACTATCACCACCAGGCTTTGGTTTGCAGCCGAGGACCTGTCTCTATGCCGTGCACTGTTCATTAACCGCCTGGATCGCCCTGATGCAGACTACGAGACCGCGATGGCTATGCTCCAGGACCGTTTTGGCTCCTCGCTTGGTGCAGTGACCATTCCAATGGGTTCCGGCGAAGCATTCTCCGGCATCATTGACGTTGTCCATCAGAAGGCTCGCAAGCTGGTAGACGGCAAGCCTGAGGTCACCGACATTCCTGCCGAGTTCCAGGCAGAGGCAGAAGCTGCTCGCGCTTCTCTGACCGAGCTGGTTGTTGAGGCAGACGATGAGCTGATGATGCGCTACCTTGAGGGCGGAGAGATTACGCAGGAAGAGCTTGAGGGTCTGCTGGGCAAGGCTCTTATGGAGCGCATTTTTGTTCCTGTCTTCTCCGGTTCTTGCGTCCGCGAAGAGGGTGTCATCTCCCTGCTTGATGCTGTTGATGGCTGGTTCCCAACTATGTCTGACTTTGGTCGCATTCCGCTGGTCAACGGCGAGCAGCTTGATATTTCCCCTGATGACGAGCGCCCCGTTGCGTTTGCCTTCAAGTCGCTGCAGGATCCACAGAACGGCAAGCTTACCTTTGTGAAGGTGCTTGCAGGTACTGTTTCTGCAGGTTTCGAGCTTATCAACGCTCGCACCCGCAAGCCCGAGCGCCTTTCTCACCTGTATCGTATGTGCGGCAAAGAAACGGCTGATGTGAGCACCGCCGCAGCCGGAGACATCGTAGTAGTTCCAAAGCTCGAGGCCATGACGGGCGACACGCTTTCTGTTACTGGTAAGGTTGAGGCCGCTGCATTTAGGTTCCCCAACTCCCTGTACCGCACGGCTATTGAGCCTGATGAGCGCGGTACCGAGGGCAAGCTCTTTGCGTTCCTGGAGAAGGCCGCCGACGCCGATCCAACCCTTAAGGTTGAGCGTGACGAGGACACCGGTCAGACCATTGTTTCTGCAATCGGCGAGGCACAAGTGGCTGTTCTTCTCGAGCGTCTTGAGCAGCGAGCCGGCGTTTCCGCACATAAGGTTGCGCTCCGTATTCCATATCGCGAGACAATCCGTCGAGTCGCAAGTGCTCAGGGTAGGCACAAGAAGCAGACCGGCGGCTCCGGTCAGTATGGTGACTGCTGGCTGCGCATCGAGCCAAACCCAGACGCAGGTTACGAGTTTGTGGACGAAATCGTAGGCGGCCACATTCCACGCGGCTTCATCCCTGCAATTGACAAGGGCGTTCAGGAGACCATGCGCGAAGGCGTTTTGGCTGGATATCCTATGATTGACGTCAAAGTTGCTGTTTACGAGGGCTCTTACCACCCCGTTGACTCCAACGAGATGGCTTTCAAGACTGCTGCTCGTATTGGTTTCCAGAAGGCTGTTGACCAGGCAGAACCCGTTCTCTTGGAGCCTATGGCTCACCTGGAGATCACCGTTCCAGACAGTTATGCAGGTTCCGTCATGGGCGACGTTTCCGCTTCCCGCGGTCGCGTTGAGGGAATGTCTTCCGGCACCGGCGTTTCCGCTGGTGAAACCACCATTAAGGCGACGATTCCATACGCTGAGGTTACCGATTACGCTACAAGGCTGAGGTCCCTCTCGCGCGGAACGGGCGAATATACCGTTGAGCTGGCAGGATACGAGCAGGTTCCGCACGACATCCAGGCTCGTCTTGCTGCCGAGTACGCTGAGCGTCGCGCCGC
>CAURGZ010000054.1:0-8594 GCA_963524285.1 uncultured Atopobium sp. | reverse complement strand
TCTCTTTTTATCAGTATAGACCAGTAAGGCCGGCACAGAAAATTCTGTACCGGCCATGGGTGCTTTTATGTGCGTGCTTAGTAGGCTGTGGTTGCGCGTACCTTACTTGCGATTACGGCCACCAAGGGAGTAGCCAAGGTTCTCCCAGAAATCAATCTGGACATCTTCACCCTCGTCCCAAACCTTGAGCAGGTCCTCTGGAACGTACTGACGACGAACATCAGCCTCGCCGCCGTAGAGGCGGAACCAGTCTGCGCTCATGATGAGGTAGCCGTCCTTACCGGAGTCCTTACCCCAGCTGTTCTCAATGCGCCACTGCTTAGCCTTGCCGTCCTTATCAAGCTCAACGCCCTGGAAGGTCATTGCGTGGGTAAGGGAAGTCTCATAGTTCTCAATCATTGAGGCGCGATCCATGTCAAAATCAACGCCAAAGAGGCCGTTGTAATCCATGGTGTCGGTTGAGAGGACGTAGTTGAAGTCCTCATTGTGGCGAGGGAACTCCTGCATAACGTCGCAGGCCATGCAGACAGGGTTGCCGTCCTTCAAAGAAGCAATGGTAGCTGCCTCAAGAACCTCTGGCTCAACGTTTAAGAAGCGAGTCTTAATGCCGCCCAAAACGGTATCAATGAAGGTTGGGTGATACACCTTGCCGTAAGGATACTTCTTGCTTGGAACAGAAATGAGCTGGACATAGCCACGAGGATCAACGCCACAATAGCGCTCAGCAAACTCAAGAGGAGTAATGCCAAAGTCGCGAAGAATCTGGGTGCCCTCCTCGTCCTTCTCGCCGTCCTTCTTGTCCTTGTTGTCAGAAGCCTTACTTGGCTCAACAGGAGAGAGCTTTGCCTTATCTACCTGTGCGTTTTTGCCAACCTTGCACTCAAAATCAAAGGTCAGAGGTGGCTCGCCAAGGCAGACGGACAGAATCTGGTGGAAGCCTTTGAGCTGCTCCTGCTTAAGCGCACGAAGCTCATCCAGAGACTTGCCAGCTGCGTATGCTGCGCGAAGCTCGCCAGCACTCTTTCTGAACAGGCGGTCAATGCGCTCATCCATCTGTGTAGAGTTCTTGGAGCAAGCAGTCTCTGGCATAGCATCCTTAGGAACCAAGCCGTACTTCTCAACCAAGCTCATGGCAAATGAGTAGTAGCCACCGTCGCCAATACCCTCGGTCAGAAGTGTGTTGACAACACGGGAATCGGTTGGCTGGTCAGCGGTCTGAATGATGTACTCAAGTGCAGAGTTTGCCTTCTCAAGCTTGTCGTAGAACATGCCGTATGCCTGACTGAACTCAAAAGTATCAACGTCAAGCTTCTTGATTGCCTCCTGGCGAAGCACGTTGAAAGAAGAGAACATCCAGCAGCGACCGCTCTGACGCTGGTTGGTGACGCCGCCCGTCTTTGCAACAGCAACACCGTAGGTGTCAGCGTAGGTGCGCATGGTGGTGATGTCTCGAGCAGCTGCGGAAACACCCATAGAGGTTACGGAGTTGCGAGCAACGCGGTTAGCACGGTCTGCACTAAATGCAGCGGTTTCCTCGTTTGCCCACTGTGGATTTACGGTTTGATCAGCCATTGAGGCTCCTTTTGTTTGTAGCGTTTAGAAAAAACCTGGCGAGAAGACCGATCTTCTCGCCAGATGGTTTGTACCTTAGCGAAGCGTTGCAAGAGAGCCCATTGGGTCCCATGGCTCGAGGACAGTTGCTTCCTCGGTCTCAAAGGTCTTGAGCTGCTCAGGGGTGAGGTACTTCTTGTCAACAACAATCTGGTAGACGTACTCGTCAAACCAAGGGTCAGAAATGGTGTCAAAGCCATCGCGACCGTGGTCTTTACCCCAGCTGTTCTCAACCTTCCAGAGGGTAGTGTTGCCTTCTGCGTCAAAGTTAACGCCCTCAAGAACCATTGCGTGAGTCATCAGAGACTCACCGTAGTCAAGGCGCTCAGCACGGTCAAGTGCGCCCTCAACAGGGAAGCCAAAGAGGCCGTCAACGTCAAGCGCACGGGTGTCCATGATGCCCTCTTCGCGAAGGTAGGACTGAGCAACATCGCAACCAAACCAGACAGGCAGATTGTCCTTGAGCTGAGCCACTGCGAGGCGCTTGAGCTCAGGAATCTCAAGGTTGAGGTAACGAACGCCGCCACCCTCAACAACGTTGCCCAAGCGAGAAACGGTGTAGGTGTGGTTGAAAGGCTTATCTGCGGTTGGTGCAGAAATGATTGAGATGTAATCATCAAGATTCATGTCAACAGTCTCAGCGAAGAACTCCTGAGGAGTAAAAGTGCCAGAAAGGGCGAGGTTGTCGTCCTTATCGCGCAGGCGTGCCTCAAAAGATACAGGAGGCTGACCCAAGCAAGTTACCAGCAGCGTGTAGACGTCCTCCATCATCTCTTTCTTCATCTCGCGCAGAGACTCAAGGGATTCACCAGCTGTTGCGGTCTCACGAAGACGCTTTGCAGCACTACGAAGATAGCGGGTGAGATACGCGTCCATCTCGTGGGTGTTGCAAGAGTTAGCAGTCTCTGGCATAGCGCTCTTTGGAACTACACCGTACTTCTTTACAAGGCTCTTAAACATATCCCACTGGCCACCATCGCCAATTGGGTCGGTGAGCAGGAAGGATACAAGACGACCATTCAGAGGCTCATCAAGGGTATCCAGAATGTTCTCAAGAAACCAGTTGGACTTCTCCATCTTGTCCCAGAACAGTGGGTATGCCTGGGAAAGCTCAAAGGTAGAGAGGTTGTATTTCTTGATGATGCGATATCTAAACGTATTGAGTGATGCAAACATCCAGCAACGACCAGAGCGCTTCTGATTAGTGCGGTCACCCTGCTTTACCTCAACATCAAAAGTAAGAGGATTAAGGGCAACACCTTCTGGTACACGAGCTGCTTTTCTAACACCAGCGCTGGTAGCAGCATTCTTAGCTACTGTGTGAGCGCGGTCGGACTCAAAGTTCTTCTGAGCCGCTGCAATGTCGTCAAAGGAAATGCTTTTCATCTGATCCATGTGATCTCCTTAACTGGAATAGGTAATACAAAAACTATATTCCCAATTAAGGTGTCCCTAGTCTAAGAGTTACCAGTTTGAAACTTTTATTTTGAGAAATTTTTGAACAGATGGTTCACGTCAACTAAGAGAGATTTTGTGACGTTATGAAATTGGCGAGAAAATATTTTTATCCAATTTACCAGCGGCAATAGAAGTATTAGCACATAGAACATATGTTTGTATTAGTAGTTATTGTCCGGCGAATCGGCTACACTATACAAAGAAATTAAGAGCCCTTGGTAAAAGAACAAATTTTGAAGCACAAAGAGAAGAGCGTAGAAAAAGATGGCATTTGTTCACCTCCACAACCACTCAGATTTTTCCATTCTTGATGGAGCTAGCCGTGTCCCAGACATGGTTAGTAAAGCTGTAGAGTTTGGTATGCCAGCACTTGCTCTTACTGATCATGGGTATCTCTTTGGAATTCCAGATTTTGACCTTGCATGCCGTAAGTACAATGAGGCGCTTAAAGACTTTGGCCAGTGGTGTCATGATGTGGAATGTTTTGAAAAGGGCTGGAATCTAGAAGAGCCTCCTGCAGATGATCCCAATGCTGGTGAGCATGATAAGGTTCATGCTCAGTGGGCTTCTGACGTTCAAATTTGGAATCAAACACATGAGATTGAGGCTGTAAAAGCCAATAAACCATCCCCACTTATTAAGCCAATTTTTGGCTGTGAAGCTTATTTCATTCTTGATGATTGCATTGAGAAGGGTACTAAGCAGGTACGGTATCACCTTATCCTGCTTGCTAAAAATGAGACCGGCTATGTCAATCTGATGAAGATGATGTCAGAGGCTGGCTCAAAAGATATGTTCTATTACAAGCCACGCACTACGCTTGAGATGCTCAAGCGTTATCACGAGGGAATTATTTGCACTTCAGCTTGTGTTTCTGGCATCATTCCTCGTATGTTGTTTGAAGGTCGTCCAGAAGAAGCAGAGCGTTGGGCAAAAATCTATCAAGATATCTTTGGAGATGATTTCTACCTAGAGATTCAAGACCACGGTTTGTCTGATCCAAGCTGGGGTGGTTATACCGATAGAACCCTTGCTGAGCGCATTGTAAAGATGGGTCATGACCTTGGTATTAAGGTAGTTGCTACCAACGATAACCACTATCTCACTAAAGAAGATGCAAGCGTTCAAGATATTGCTTCTTGCATTGGTTCAGGCGCTCGCGTTGATGATGAGAACCGCAAGCGCATGACAGGCAGTGAGTTTTATCTTAAGAGTGAGCAAGAAATGCGCCAGATCTTCTCGTGGTGTCCAGAAGCTATCGAGAACACCATTGAGGTTGCAAATAAGTGCAACTATGAGCTGGATTGGACCCATATGTACCTGCCAAAGTTCCCAGACTTGGCAGAGGGGGAGACCTCAGAGGAGCGCTTTAGAAAAGAGTGTGAACTTGGCCTTGCAAGACGTTATGGAGATGATTGGCAAAACGTTGTTATCAATGAGATTAACGTTAAAGACCGTTTTGAGTATGAATATGACATCATCTGCAAAAAGGGCTTTGCAGATTACTTCCTGATTGTTCAGGAGTATGTTCGCTGGGCAAAAGAGAATGGTATTGGCGTAGGTCCCGGTCGTGGTTCTGCAGCAGGCGCTATTGTTGCATACGCTATGGATATTACCTCGTTTGACCCTCTTGAGAATGGCCTCATGTTTGAGAGGTTCTTGTCTCCACAGCGTTCAGAGATGCCAGATATTGATATGGACTTCGACGATGAGCGTCGTCTTGAGGTTGTTGAGCACGTCCGTCAGATTTATGGATCTGAGCGTGTTTCTCATGTTATTACGTACTCGACCATCAAGGCAAAACAGGCAATAAATGACGCGTGCCGCGTTCTGGGTTACCCCGTTTATATGGGTCAGCGCCTCTCTAAGATGATTCCAGGAGATCCTAACGCTCACCTTAAGTTTGTTCTTCATAAGGCGCAAGAAGGACAAAAAGGCGCTGATCAGTATTCTGCTGATTTTGAAGATGCGTACGAGAATGACCCTGATGCTAGAAGAATCATTGATGCTGCTCTGTCTATTGAGGGCTTGCATCGTGGTGAGGGCGTGCATGCTTGTGCAGTTTTGATTGCTCCTACGCCTGTTAATGACCACGTTCCCACCAAGGTAGATACCAAGGGTGGCGTAGAAATTACGCAGTATGAGGGTCACTCTGTCGCAGACATGGGCCTTCTTAAGATGGACTTCTTGGGACTAAGAACTCTAACGGTTATTTCTCGTGCAATAAAAAACGTGAAGGATAACTACGGTATTGATATCGATGTAGATAACATTCCGTTTACTGATCCAGAAATTTATAGACTTCTTAGAGAAGGCAGAACTGCTGGTGTTTTCCAGGTTGAGTCTGCAGGTATGACTGCAACCATTAAGGGCATGAGGCCAACAGAGTATAAGCACATCGTCGCACTTATCGCTCTTTATCGTCCTGGTCCTCTTAACGCAGGTATGGTTACCAGCTATATCAACCGTATGAACGGTAGAGAAGAAGTCAAAGATTACGATCCACGTCTTCACGATATCTTGGAAGAAACCTACGGAACCATGGTCTACCAAGAGCAGGTTATGCAGATTTCTATGAAGATGTCTGGTTTTACCGCAGGCGAGTCTGACAAGGTCAGAAAAGCAGTAGCAAAAAAGAAGATCAAACTCATGCAGGAGGTTGTCCAGCACTGGGATGACGGTACTGATGAGACCATGGAAGCTCACTGGAAAAACGGCGCAGTTCGTAATGGATTTGATCGTTCGGTTGCAGAAAGCATTTGGGACGATGTTCTTGAGTTCGCATCTTATGCATTCAACAAGTCTCACTCTGCTGGCTATGCAATTCTTGTTATGCAGACCGCATGGATTAAAGCGCATTATCCACATGAGTTTATGGCAGCAGTTCTTACCTCATACATGGGTAAGACAGATAAGATTGTTCACTACGTAAGCGCTTGCCGTCATGAGGGCATCAAGATTCTTCCGCCAGATATTAACGAGTCCGGTAAAGACTTTACGGCTACTAAAGAGGGTATTCGTTTTGGCTTTGCAGGAATCCGTGGCGTAGGAGCCGGTGTTGGTGAAGCCATTATGCTTGAGCGTCAAAAGGGCGGTCCTTTTGCCAACATCCACGATTTTGTCGATCGTGTTGACGCAAGTCAGGCAAAGCGCAACGTTGTTGAAGCTCTTATCAAGGCAGGAGCTTTTGACTCAACAGGCTATACCCGTATGCAGATGATGAGTTTTGTGGATAAGAACAACCCACAAAACATCATTGATGCTGCTACTAAGCGTCAAAAAGATAAGGCTGTTGGTCAGTTCTCTATGTTTGATATGTTTGCAGAGGTAGAGGGTTCTGGCTTTAGCGATAGTGTCCCAGAGCCAGATGGTGTTGAGTGGGATAGGCGATTCAAGCTTACTAAAGAGTATGAGGTCTTAGGCATTTATGTCTCTGATCATCCACTTCGTCCATACGAGTACGCCCTTGCTAAGAGCAGAGATTATGCTCTTGCAGAAATTGAAGAGAATGTAGAGGTTCAGCTTCCTAACGGTGCTATGTCTCAGCAGTTCAAAGTTCCAGAAGGTAAACCTATTCGCTTTGCGGGCATGGTTACTAATGTTATGAAGCGCACTACTAAAAACGGCGATCCAATGGCAATTGTTACGCTTGAAGACATGGAGGGTAGCGTCACTATTGTCATGTTCCCTAAGCTCTACAAGAAGGCTGCAAGACTTCTTGCTGGAGATGTTGACCCAGAGACTGGCGAGAGCCAGAGCGACATCTTCATTTCTGTTCTTGGAAAGCTTGAGCGCTCTGATAGAGGAGACCAGGTTATTGCTCAAGAAGTTAATCCTATTGAGCTTAACAGTGCTAACAACACACCAAAGACACTCGTTATTCATATGCCTGCTTCTCAACTTCAAAGACAGGCTATCGAGACACTTGGACAGATCTTCTCGCGCTATCCTGGCATGGACTGTATTGAGATTAGGGTAGAAACAGACATGGGCGATGTTATGCGCATGGAAATTCCTACCAGGATTGATGGACGTAGCATGGTTCTTTTGACCGAGCTTAAAGATTTTATTGGTCAAAGCGGATACGCACAGATTGTTTAGATTTTGTCGATTCTAAATTTGCAGGTTACTCTTAAGTAATAACTGTTACTATTTAAGTAGCACTTACTAAGAAATTCTGACATCTTCGGATGTCGTGAGAGGAGAAAAAATGATCGACGCAAAGTTTTATCGCAACAAGGAGACAGGCGCTGTTGTTTACGGTGTCGCAGGCAACGTAGAGGCAGCAGACCTTGAGCTTCTCCAGGCTGGCGTTACCGACGGTGCAGCTGAGAAGCACGTTCCATTTGTTACTCGTGAGGGTAACACCGTTACCGTCCGTGTTGGTGAGGTTGCTCATCCAATGCTCGAAGAGCACTACATTGAGTTCATCGCTCTTGTTTCTGAGAACGGCGCTCAGTTTGCACAGCTTAAGCCTGGCCAGGAGCCAGTTGCTACCTTCACTCTTGAGGAGGGTGTTGAGGCAGAGGCTTATGAGTACTGCAACCTTCACGGTCTTTGGAAGGTTTCCCTCTAAGACTGGTTGCTTATTCAACAAGCTAAGCTTATCTGTGAATCTGAACGGAGCTGCTACCTGCAGCTCCGTTTTTTCTTACTACACCTGTTTGTTTTTGGGTAAAAACAAATTAAGCACTTTATGTTAGGAATGGTATGCGCATAGCAGTTGCACAAATGAATACTCAGGCCGGAGACTTCGAGTTTACCGCTCAGATCATGCTGGAATATGCTCAGAGAGCTCAACAGCAAGGTGCTGAGCTAGTCATTTATCCTGCGCCAACTCTTACAGGGCTGCTAAGCGTGCCAGAGGCTGACATAGAAGGGCTTTTTGCAGACCTCTCGGAGATTATCAATTCGCTTTCAGAAAAGCTTCCAATTGCGGCCCTTATTCCTGTTGTAACAGAGTTTGATGGAAGTGCAGCTAGTGAGGCTCTTCTCGTTAGAAACGGAGCCGTAACTCCGCTTAAATTGACTTCCCAGATAGCGCACATGAGCGCCCTTGCTCGTTCTGCTAGCTCTGCACAAACATCTGGCGAGAATACCTTTGAGCTCGCAAAATTTGAAGCAGGCGGCCTTACGTTTGGCGTTGCTTTTACCTACGACGATCTTGACGCGTGGCAAGATGTCGACGACTCGTTAGATGCTGTCATTTATCTGCCGTATTTTGGCTTTGCTGTTGACGATTCGTCGTCCGCCATGGGCATGGCAGTGGCAGAAAGCCGTTATCTGGGAGACGTTGAAGAGTTTGATAGCTGGCTTATCGCTGCAAACGCTGTTGGCGCCTATGGTAACCAGGTGTTTTGTGGTTCAAGCTTCTTCTTGTCTCCTTCAGGAGATTTGGTCAAACAAGCAGTGTCTTTCTCAGAAGATATGGTTGTCTGCGATGTTGATCAAGATACTATCGAAAACTTTGATAGAGAAGATACTGCGGGTGTCTATAACAGCGCGCTTACTACCTGGGGCGTATT
>CAURGZ010000053.1:0-8723 GCA_963524285.1 uncultured Atopobium sp. | reverse complement strand
TAAGGCTTTGCCAGTAGGCCATGCCTGCTCGTTTGAGGCTTTTGTCATCAAGCGAGAAGCCCAATGGGCCCACTAAGTGCAAGTGAGTCCCGCTCACTACGCAGGTGCGACCAATGTTTCCCGTATTTGCGGGAATCTCAGGCTCTACCAGTACAACATTGAGCATAGGTTATGCCAGAACAAAGCTGGTCAGGAATGCAATAAGTCCGCCGAGCGCCATAGTAGCTGGCAGCGTCACAAACCAAGCGGCAATAATCTTGCGCGCAACACCCCAGCGTACAGAGCTGCGACGGCGAGCAGATCCTGCGCCCATGATGGATGTGGTGATGACCTGCGTAGTGGAAACTGGTGCTCCAAGTGCAGTCATGATCTCAATTGCAACGGTAGAACTTGTTTCGGCGACAAAGCCAATAACTGGCGTGAGCTTGGTAACGCCATCGCCAACGGTACGCATAATGCGGCCGCCGCCAATGGAGGTACCCAGTGCCATGGTGGTTGCGCAGAGTAGTTTGACCCACAGAGGAATGCCGTTAGAAGGGTCGTGAAGACCGGCGGTAACCAGGGCCAACGTGATAATTCCCATAGTCTTCTGAGCGTCATTATTGCCGTGGCTGTATGCCATAAAGGCAGCTGAGAGCACCTGAAGACGGTGGAAGAGACCGTTTGCCTTTTTAGGTGGCCAATCAGCAAAGATCTCAAATACCAGCTTCATAATAAAGTAGCCCAAGGCCATACCAATAAGAGGCGAAGTAAACAGAGGAATAACAACTTTCTCTAGGACACCCGCCCAAAGAATGTGACCTGTGCTGCCGGTAAAAACAATGGTTGCACCAATAAGGCTGCCGATGAGCGCGTGCGAAGACGAACTTGGGATTGAGAACCACCAGGTAAAGAGGTCCCAAACAATGGCGCCCATCAGTGCAGCAAAAATAACGTAGAGCTGTAGCTGAATATCAACCAGACCAGACGCAATGGTCATAGCAACTTTCTCGCTCATAAGCGCGCCGATAAAGTTCATGATAGCCGACATGATAATTGCTGTGCGTAGAGGCAAAGCCTTGGTATACACCGTGGTAGCAATAGCATTTGCGGTGTCGTGGAAGCCGTTAATGAACTCAAATATCAGAGCGGAAACAAGTACCGCAATAAGCAGGATGCTAGCCATTTTTCACGATAACATTCTGAACAGCGTTTGCAACGTGCTTGCAAGCGTCAAGGGTAGACTCGAGCCTGTCCATAAGGCTCTTCCACTTAAGAACCTCAATTGGATCATCAACATTTCTGAAGATAGAGCTCAGAGCGTTGCGGTAAACGACATCGCCCTGGTCCTCATACTCATTTGTAGAGCGTGTATGACGAATGACAGAATCGTCCTTGTGATAATCAGGGAGACGATCAAAGGCCTTTTGCAGCTCCTCCGATGCAAACAGAATCAGATGTGCTACCTGAACTGCCTCTGGACGCATCTCTTTAATGTCATACATACTGAGGTGTGCAGAGACACTTTCAATACCGTCTGCAATCTCGTCCATAAGCAGAGCAAGGCGCGAGATATCCTCACGATCAAATGGCGTGATAAACGACGTGTTAAGGGTAGAAATAATCTTTCCTACCTGGTCATCGCAGAGCGTCTCATAGTTCTTAATCTGTACTTCATAATCTTCTGAGCTCGGAAATGACTCCATGTAGGAGACAAACAGTTTTGCCGTAGAAACAATCAGTGCAGAAAACTCAGAGAACATGCTATAAAACTCATCTTCTCTACGAGAAACACGACTCATATGACGCCCTTCACTTGGACTTTTTATTACATACACAGACATATTTAGTATAGCTGTTTAAGGCGTATATACTGAGGATAATAGCAATTTCTGACTCACAATAAAGGGCATCTTGTACGTAATAAAATATGGGACAGGGAGGCAAGATTATGCGAGAAAAGCTGTTTGATTACGTTGCAAATCAGTACGGTATAAACCCCGACTATCCCTTCTCGACAGCTCCAACGTATGCTGTTTTACGCCACCCGCACAATAATAAGTGGTTTGCGCTTGTTGCTGATGTTCCTGGTAAAAAGCTAGGCTTGAAAGAATCCAAACACTACGATCTGGTTAATGTAAAAATAGACGATCCATTTCTTCTGGAAATGCTTCTACATCAAGATGGTTATTTGCCTGCGTACCACATGAATAAAGAGCATTGGATTTCCATACTTTTGGATGGCTCCATTGACTTTGATGAGCTCTGCCAATGGATTGATGCGAGTTATTCGGCAACGAACTAACGAATATCTTCTTGAGTGATTGGGTAAGAACCAGCAATCAGTTAACCAACCATTGGAGGTTACTTTACATGACAGAGAAGCGCGCTATTACGTTTGACGAGAACTTCTTCAACAGGATGGGACAGATCGGCAGCGTACTATCAGTCATGATGTATGTTTCTTATATCCCACAGATTACCAATAACCTTGCTGGAAATAAGGGTAGTTTTATCCAGCCGCTGGTTGCTATGATCAACTGCATCGTGTGGTTTGTTTACGGCGCCTTCAAGAAAGAACGCGATGTTCCTATTATGATTGCTAACGCCCCAGGTATTATCTTTGGACTTGTGACTGCAATAACTGCGCTACTATAAGCGAAGAAACACACAACAAGCTAACTCAGCAAATAAGGCGGTCATATGGCACTTATGGATGTCTATAAGGTTATCTGTATTCCTATGGCTGCCTTTTATTTTCTTACGGTGTATCTGCTTCTTGGAAAGAAGAACTTGAGCAAAGTTTTTAAGCACACAAACTTTGATCTACTCCGTTTTGGAATGCTCATGCTTTTCTATATCTTTGTGGGCATCGCATTTTTTATCGCCATAATGTTTCTTACTACAGAAGCTGCGCTGAAACAGCAATTCCTTGTTCCAGCCTTTATGGGCATTGGCGTCCTTATTATTGTCTGTGGCGTCTTAACGCAAATAGCCAAACGCTCTACTCACGAGACCCTGCAAACTATTAGGGACATAACTGTACCTCTTATCTGGGGCGTTGCATCGTTTGCGTATATGCAAACCGCGTTCTATTTAGTGGGACTGGCAAAATAACCGCGCGATGTTGCTACGTCGCTCAGTTTAATCGGGACGCCATGCCTTTAAGTTCCGACTACTCTTCGGAAGGCTGCTGTACTCCAGAAAACTATTGCTTTTCAAGAGTCTTCTGACGGCGCTCTTTAAGGTATCTTCCAAGCGGAGCAGTAACAACAAAGTGATTCACAAACGCTCCGCAAGTTGCTAGCAAAGCTGCGACCAGTGCATTTACATAAGGATGCCATGCTGGGAAATACTGTGCCAACGCTTGCTGAATTGGAAAAGCCCAAAGGTAAATGCCATAGGACAGCTCAAATTTAGTACCAAACGTACTAAAGTGGTTACCCATTCCATACGCAAGACAGAAGCAAGCAATAGGAAAAAACCGTCAGCATTGCCAGATTGTCGATGCCACTAAAGACCATAACAAACCACAGAACAATCGACGCAAGGCCTAAAACAGGTGAGATAGTAATACGGTCTCTAAGTACCCAGATCAAAACACCCAGGAAAAACAGAAGAACCGCACGTACAACGCTTAGCTGAAGCGGAGAAAATTTCACGTAATACACTGCTGCCAACACAAAAACAGGCACCGAGAGCAGCAAAAACTTCTTTTTATCAAACTTGGTGAGTTTGTAGCTGATAAAACATAGAACGTAGCAGATAAACTCAACAGGAAGCGTCCACAACGCAGCATTAACCACGTCGCCCGAAGGATTGTTAGTAAACACTCCTGGCAACTGATGCACCATAATTAAGGCGCCATTGAGCAGGTACTTATACGTCTGTGGATTAGTAAAATACTCCGCAGGTGAAAGTGTTGAGAGTATTGGACCAAGCACAAAAGCGGTCAAAATCACAACAAACAAAAGCTCAGGAAAAAGCCTCAAAACGCGTGCCGAGAAAAACTTTTTTGGTTCAGGATAATGCTCGCAACTACGAGCAATCAAAAACCCGCCAAACAAGAAGAAGACGCCAACGGAAACACCGCCGGGACTCAAACGATCCCCAGTTACCTTCAGCAAATAGCTACCGGCATCGCCGCCCAAGACTACTGAATAGCAGTGAGAAACAATGACCATCAGCGCAGCAATAAACCTCATAAAGTTCAGGTTATTGACACGCGATGTTGCTACGTCGCTCAGTTTGATCTGGGCACTTCTCGCCATTTACTTGCCTACCTCTATGCGAACTTTTTGGCCCTCAACGTGAACCCTGTCCTGTGCAAAAAGCTGCAACACCTCAGGATACAGCTTGTGCTCTACCTGGTGAATTGCCTCTTCGAGCTGATCAACGGTCCAACCCTCCTCAACCACAACAGGTCGCTGGGCAATAATAGGACCGCGGTCGTAATCAGCGTTTGCCAGGTGAACGGTGACGCCCGCCACCTTGACTCCGTACTCATACGCATCCTGAATGGCGTGCGCGCCGCGGAAGCTTGGCAACAGTGCCGGATGCAGGTTGAGAACGCGATTAGGGAAGGTGTTCAGAATAGGAACGCCAACTTTACGCATGTAACCAGCCATAACAACGTAATCAACGTTATAACGCTTGAGCTCGGTGGCAATAACCATATCTGCAACAAATGGATCTTCGTACGTCTCTTTTGAGAGCGTCAGGGTTTGCAGGCCAGCTGCCTCCGCCCTCTTCAGACCATATGCATCGGGGCGAGAAGAAACAACCAGTTCAATGGTTGCGTCTAGCTTGCCAGCATCAATGGCATCAATAATAGCCTGCAGGTTGGTACCTGAACCGGAAAGAAGAACGCCAAGCTTAATTGGCATCGTTGTAGACCACCTTTCCGGTGCCTGGGATAATCTGGCCCATGACAAATGGCTCAAATCCCTGGTCAGAGAGGGCTTCTGCTACATCGTCAACGTCGTCCATGTCTACGATAAGAGCCATACCAACGCCCATGTTAAAGGTGCGATACTGCTCATCAAGAGACAGGTTTGCTGCGCTAGAAACGTATGAAATAACTGGTGGAATATCCCATGCAGGACCAGCCTCTCCACCACGGTCAACCTCTGCGTCAAGGTGAGCTGGCAGTGCACGGTTAAGGTTCTCAGTGATTCCACCACCGGTGATGTGTGCCATAGCCTTGATAGGAGCTCCTGCGCGGAGTGCAGCAAGCAATCCACCTGCGTAAATAGTAGTTGGACGCAAAACAGCGTCTGCAAGTGACTCTCCACCGAGTTCCTCTAGTGGCTGGTTAAGCTCCTCGACAGTCTTACCCTCTATGGCTACCTTACGTACCAGCGAATATCCGTTGGAGTGAATGCCAGAAGAAGGAAGTCCCAGAATGACGTCACCTTCACTGACCTTCTCGGGACCTAAAATCTTTGGTTTGTCAACAACGCCTACGACAAAGCCAGCAAGATCGTAATCGTCAGGATTCATAACACCTGGATGCTCGGCCATCTCGCCGCCTACCAGCGCGCAGCCACTCTTGCGACAGCCTTCTGCAATGCCACCAACAACCTCGGCGACTGCCTCGGCTTTAAGCTTGCCCACAGCAACGTAATCCAAGAAAAACAGCGGCTCGGCGCCCATGGGAACAATGTCGTCGACGCACATGGCAACCAGGTCCTCACCTACCGTATTGTGGCGATTGAGAAGCTGAGCAATAGCAAGCTTAGTGCCAACGCCGTCGGTGCCACTGACCAGTACAGGCTCTTCCATGTCTTTGAGTGCTGCTGCCGAGAAGCAGGAGCCAAAGCCACCCAAGCCGCCAATGACCTCGGGACGAGTAGTTGTAGCAACAGCAGCCTTGATGGCGTCGACCGCACGAGCGCCCTCATCAACGTCAACGCCTGCGTCGGCGTAGGTAATCTGCTTGGTTGGATCAGCGGAAGTAGTCATTATTCTCCTTCTTACTGCTTTGAGGGGACAAAGCCCTCGTCAATTAACTGCTGTTCTACCTGGTCAAACTTACGTGCAAAAGATGGGTTTAGATTGTCCGGAGCGTTTTCTGGCAAGAACCTCTGGTGGAAGTCTTCCGGAATTGCCACAGGATACCTGCCGCTAAAGCAAGACTCGCAATAACCGCGAGAAGGAACGCATGCAAGCAGACCCACTAGGCTCAAAAAGCCTAAGGAATCTGCACCGATATAATCGCAAATCTCTTGAGTAGTCATTTTTGCCGCAACAAGCTGGTGCTGGTCGGCAGTATCAATACCGTAGAAGCAAGGCCAGATAACCTTTGGAGATGCGCTTCTGACGTGTACTTCAGTAGCTCCTGCGTCTCTAAGCAGCTGAACAATCTGCTTAGAAGTAGTGCCACGAACAACAGAATCATCTACCATTACGATGCGCTTACCTGCAACAACGTCCGAAAGCGCGTTGAGCTTCAAGCGTACACCCAGTTCACGAAGCTGCTGTGTAGGTTGAATGAACGTTCTTGCAACGTAGCGATTCTTAATCAAGCCGGTACCAAAAGTCACGTCCAGCTCTTGCGCAAAACCCTCAGCTGCAGGAACACCGGAATCAGGTACACCGATTACTAGGTCAACGTCTGCTGGGGTCTCTTTTGCCAGTTGGCGACCCATCTGGTGACGGACAGAATACACCGAGCGACCACTAATAATAGAGTCAGGGCGCGAGAAATACACCTGTTCAAAGATGCAATCTGCTTGCTGACGAGGAGAAAGTCCCATCTCAGAAGATAGGCCACTGTCGGAAATACGGATAATCTCGCCAGGAGCCACCTCGCGCACGTACGTAGCGCCCACAATATCCAGCGCGCACGTCTCAGATGCAACTACCCAGTTATTCTCGCCTTCCTCGCCAATATGGCCGAGTACCAGCGGACGAATACCGTTAGGATCCCTAAACGCATAGAGGGCGTTCTCGCGGATGAGCACCATGGCGTAACCGCCCTCGATGAGGTTCATAGTTGCGGCAATACCGGTGCGCAAACGGTGTGTACGACGAGTAAAGTAGCCGATGAGCTGGGCCGCTACCTCGGAATCCGTGTGCGATCTAAAGGAAATCTGGCGAGAAGACAGTTCTTCTCGCAAAGAGTCAAAGTTGACGAGGGTGCCGTTGTGTGCCAGGGCAATGAGGGTCTCATCGATGGACGACATGTGAGGCTGGGCGGACTCCCAACCCTTGGCGCCTGCGGTACCGTAGCGGCAGTGACCGATAGCCACTTTACCTGGCATTGCGTTGAGGTCGTCGTTGTTGAAAACTTCGGTTACGAGGCCCGTATCTTTTCTAATAAGCACGGTATGGCCGTCGCCGACAGCTATACCTGCGGAATCTTGTCCGCGGTGCTGCAGGGCGTGCAGCGCAAAATAAGTGAGTCGAGCAACGTCACGGTCAGGCGCCCATACTCCAAAGACGCCACATTCCTCGTGAAGTTCCATTGGATCCCCTCCGGATGCCTCAGCTTGAGCCACCCTTGATCAAACGCCTCTCACGTCTGGCAACAATACATACAGTGTACCTGGAAATTTGCAAGAAAAAGCGCTCCGAACAAATATGTTCGGAGCGTGTAACAATTTTTTAAGAAAGTGACATTTTACTGCCCTGACTGACAGCTTCTGGCTGTGTCCAATACTCTTTCTGAACCGTCATCGTACCGACTACTGAGCCTTTGGCTGTGCCTCAGTCTTTGGAACACAGATGAGCATGGTGCGACCATACTGATCAGTATAATTGCAGGTAAAGAGCGTAAGAACATGATCCGCGCGAGAAATAACATCTGCTGCATCAGAACGCGAGCTTACTGCCCTAGAAAGCCTATCTTTCAAGTAAGACCTGAACTCATCGACAGAGCCAAAGTTAAACTGCCTGACTTCCTCGTCGTCTTCATCGGTGTGATAGGTAAATACCGGCTCAAGCTCATATGTCTGAGTAGGTGTGACGTACCAGATGGTCTCAACCTTATCGAAGGTAGATTGGTCATTCATTGCTCCAATGTACTGGAACATGGAGCCGTTTCTCATATGATGGCCATAGAGAATGGTTTGCTGGTCAGTAAGGCCATTTGGATTGTTCTGGTAGTCCATAAAAATCTGACCACCGATTGACCACTCGCCCTTTGCGTTTGTATGCAGGTAGTGATCGTTATCTGTGGTCTGATACACAGGGTAGTTGACCTGCGTATCTGGAATCTGAATCCAGCCGACAACCTGGTTGTTTACTGCCTGAAGTCCGGCCCAGTCAATAACTGGGGCCTCGTCTTTTTTCTCGGAAACTGTTGCGTATGTAGCAAGCTCTTCGTTGATGACGTCTTGCTCGTGGTATTCAAGCTGAGTCTTGCCAAACATAACGCCAGCAGAAACTAAGAGGCCAATGCCAACTACCAGCAAGAGCGTGGAAAGAATATAGGCAAAACCCTTCTTCTTAGCGGGTTTCTCGCCAGACTTTTTAGGAGAGGTTTTTTTGTTGCCCTCTTTTTTTGAGGACGCGGAATTTTTCATAGAAACCATCTCGACGGATGTTTTTGAGGTGTGAGTATTTCCAGCCGTCTGGTCGTCAGCGGCGAATGAAGCAAAATGCTTGCCGTTTTTTGATTCCATGCACTTCCCTTCTGAAGGTACTCTTTGTCATACCTTTGTCATACCCCTTAAAAGTTTAGCTATGCACGAAACAAAAATCTCTGTGCATCTTATGAAGTCATCGCATAATCACATTTT
>CAURGZ010000052.1:0-8761 GCA_963524285.1 uncultured Atopobium sp. | reverse complement strand
CGTCAGTTTGATGTTGAGCTCCACCCCGAGGTAAGGTTCCTCGGGGAGTAGCGCTTTAGTTCGCGTACCAGTAAACCGCCTGTCTCACCGTTCGAGGCAGGCGGTTATCTCAGCTTAGGGACGAATGGTGGTAGACCGTTGTTGTCGGGCAGAATACTGCTGCTGACAAACCTCCTGGTATCTATATCAAAATCCAGCTCCTCGTTTGAAACAAGAGGACGCAGATATGCGAGGGCCTTCTCGGTAACCCAAAGTCCATCATCAGAAATCATTTCCGCAGGTACCAACTTCACGCGATTGGCGATTTCCGAGATAGGGATGCACCGGATTTCCGCTTGATACGGCACATCGCTCAGCCTTTGCAGTCCAATCATACAGCCAGTTTTGTGGGCAAGAAGCGCGTTCACTCCAGCTTTTCCCAGCTCGAACGCCTCGGATAGATCAGTTTTGCTGGACGAGTGCATGGCGCAGCGCTGCAGCGAGTTAAGGTTGATGCCTCTAATCTTGGCATCGAAGTGCTTCTGGAAGAGTTCGGCCAGGTAAAGGGCGTTGCCTGACTGATCTGCTAGATGGCCAAAGGCATCCATCTTCATGTGGCTCTTGTCCAAAAGCGTTGAACCATCAGGTCTTCTCACACCCTCGCTGATAACAATCACCACGCTGTTCTTGTGCTCAAACAGTTCTGCCGTCTTGCGCAGGAGTCGTTCTTCGTCGTATGCGACTTCGGGGAGCAGGATAAAGTCCGGAGCTTCTTCGTTTTTCTCACGAGCAAGGGCTGAAGCCGCGCCCAGCCAACCCGCATCGCGGCCCATGGTTTCGACGATAGTGATGTTTGGCTTGCCGTACACCTCAGAGTCGCGCGCCAACTCGCGGACGATGGTGGCGATGTATCGCGCTGAACTGCCAAAACCTGGCGCATGATCGGTGCCCTCGAGGTCGTTGTCGATGGTTTTGGGGATGCCGATGACGGAAACATCGCTGTTACACTGGGCAAAGTAAGCCGCAAGCTTGTTGACGGTGTCCATGGAATCGTTGCCGCCAATGTAGAGAACGCCGTCGATTCCAAGGGAAGTCAGGCGGCATTCAATGTCCTGGTAGATGGGCGTTTCTTCGGTGACTTCTGGAAGTTTGTATCGACAGCTTCCCAGAAAGCTTGAAGGCGTTTTGGCGAGAAGTTCCACGGTGTGTTTCTGCTGGTCAGTGCCGTGTTGGTCTGCGACGTGCTGTTCAGCGCCGCACTTCTCGTCTGCAGCGCGTTTATGTCGGTTTTCCTGCGGAAAGAACAAGTTGGCCAGGTTGGTATAGCGACCATTAAGAAAGCCTTCAATTCCATTTTGCATGCCGTAAATTTCGACGCCTTCTTCGTGCGCACGCGTGATAATTCCTGCAAGGGAAGAATTGATTGCTACTGTTGGACCGCCCGATTGACCGATAAGTATTTTCCTAATCTTACGCATGTAACTCCCTGTGATTCTTTGATGGATAAGACAGAGGACGTTTGCGTTTGTATGTCGCAATCGTCTCCAAGATTGCAAGTTGCGCAAAAAGACATACGTTAAAAACTATACAAAGAAGGAATCACAGGCGTTTTAACTGGACTTTTATGAGTACGTAGCCATACCGCTCGCAAAAAATTTCGTCGTGCGAGCGGTAGAAAATTGCTATTTAAAGTGGCAAGTTATTACATTTTTGATGCGTAGTACGCATGAGTCGCATGCGGTGCTCGTGGCATGCGTCGTGGCACTGATGTGACGCTACAGCTGTACTATGACAACTCCGCAAGAAAACGAGGGAGTCCGTCGGCGGAAATTGGCTCCTCCATGCCCGCGACAAGAGGACGCAGATATGCCAGAGCAGCATCGGTAACGTTTAAGCCGTCCTCGGAAATCATTTCTCGAGGTACAAGCTTTACCTTGTTTGCAACATCGGAGACAGGGGTAGTGTGAATCTCCGTAACGTATGGGTCATCCGAAATTCGGTGAACGCCAACCATAACGCCCGTTTTACCTTGGAGAACAGCCTCAACTCCCGCGGCGCCGAGCGCCTCTGCCTCGTCCAAGTCAACTTTACTAGCAGCGTGCGAAGCACAGCGCTGCAGCGTATTGAGCTCAATGCCGCGAGACTTTACGCCCAGCTGATCCTTAGCCAGCTGCGATAAGTATGCCGCTGTTCCAGACTGCGCTGCAAGGTGACCAAACGTGTCGATTGCGACAGACTTTGCATCAAAAAGGAAACTACCATCTGCATGATGGACACCCTCGCTGACGACTACAATCACGTTGTTTTTCTCGCGAAGTCGCTGTTCAATAACAGAAAGTAGTGCATGCTCATCAAGAGGAATCTCTGGCAGGAGCACAAAATCCGGAGCAGTTCCGCAAATATCTTGCGCGAGCGCACCAGCGGCCGTGAGCCAGCCGGCGTCGCGGCCCATTGCCTCGATGAACGTTACATTTTTGCTGTTGTAAACGCCTCCGTCGCGGGTGAGCTCGGCGGTTACGGATGCGACGAATCGCGCCGCGCTGCCAAAGCCAGGGGTGTGATCAGTGCCTTCGAGGTCGTTGTCGATAGTTTTTGGCACGCCAACAACACGAACGGGACTTTCTACCTGATCAAAGTAGCGAGACAGCTTGTCTGTGGTGTCCATGGAATCGTTGCCGCCGATGTATAGCACGGCGTCTACCTGGTATTTCTTGAGCTGCGCATCGATCTGCTGGTAAATAGGGGAGGTTGCCGCGGGTTCTGAGCTGGAAGCAAGATCCGTCCCAAGTTCCGGCAGCTTAAAGCGACAGCTGCCCAACCAGCTCGATGGTGTTTTTCTTAGGAGCTGAAGGTTCTTCTCGCCAGGATTTGTGGCAGCTTGTTCGGACGCTTTCGGTTCAGATACGGTGAGCTCAAGCGCTTCCGTTAGGTCAACAACGTTATCCTCAAGAAACCCTTGGATTCCGTTGCGCATCCCGAGTACGCGAAGACCCTGGGCGTGAGCGGCGCGAACAACGCCTGCAAGCGACGCGTTGATGGCGGCGGTTGGTCCGCCCGACTGTCCGACCAGGATTGTGCGAATTGCGTGCTCTGATGTGGTGTTCATGGGTGCCTCGGATTCTCGAGAGTTGACGTATCAAGTATACCCGCGGTCGAAGGTCGCGATGTTAGTGAGACGCCTTGAGGAAAAAGTGATTTTCCTCAATAAATCGTATGAGCTGCAGTGCTGTAATATCGACTGATGGGGGATTGGCACGAATCTGCAGATAAAGTGAGGCTTGATGGCTCGGATGCATTGTGAAATGGCTTAGGCAATGTGATTTGAACTCATCTGTGTTTGCTCAATTCATATTTTTGCATAAGTGCTGTCTTATATACATAATTATGAATGAAGATATATCAAAGATTTAATTACCCTAAATTTCAGGATTAAGCAAACACATCTAAGTCAGATAATCTGCAAAATCAAAGGTGAAAAACACATCAAATGAAGATATTCTGCATGAGATGAGCGTTTTAGGCGGAATGTATAGGCATTTTCAGCAGATTATCTGACATAGGTGTGTTCGAGCGTTTCGAAGCTAGACACGACCGCGCTTTTGAGACCCGTGTGCCCGCAAAGAACATCGCACGCGGCGAGAAACCCGCAGGTCTCGCAGCCGTTTCCTGTCCCATGCCGCGCTCGCACCCGACGCCGCACCCGCCGCGTCGCGCTCGCACCCGACGCCTGACCGCTGCGCTGCCCGTCACGCGCCCGCCGCACGCGCGCACAAAAAAGCCGCATCTCAAATGAGATGCGGCTTCGTAGCTTCTAGCAGTCTAAACGGAGTTGCAATTCGGTCGGGCCGGATGCGCACCGTCTAGCGCACAACCTGCGAGTTTAGCGAAGGTTGTAGAAAGCGTCCATGCCCAGGTACTCAGCACCCTCAGCGAGGTCATCCTCGATGCGGAGAAGCTGGTTGTACTTAGCAACGCGCTCGGTACGAGCAGGTGCACCAGTCTTGATCTGACCAGCGTTAGTTGCAACAACAAGGTCAGCAATAGTGGTGTCCTCGGTCTCACCGGAACGGTGGGAGACAACTGCGGTGTAACCTGCGCGCTTAGCCATCTCGATAGCCTCGAGGGACTCGGTCAGAGTACCAATCTGGTTGACCTTGATGAGGATGGAGTTACCAGCGTGAACCTCAATGCCCTTCTTCAGGCGCTGAGTGTTGGTAACAAAGAGGTCGTCGCCGACGAGCTGAATCTTCTTGCCCAGACGCTGGGTAAGGACCTTCCAACCGTCCCAGTCCTCCTCTGCAAGACCGTCCTCGATGGAGACGATTGGGAACTTCTCAACCATTTCCTCGTAGTAAGCAACCATTTCCTCGGAGGTAAGGGAGCGATCCTCGCCCTTGAGGTCATACTTGCCGGTCTCCTTGTTGTAGAACTCAGAAGAAGCTGGGTCCATAGCAAAGCGGAAGTCCTTGCCAAGCTCAAAGCCAGCAGCCTTAACAGCCTCGGAAAGAAGCTCAAGTGGCTCCTCGTTGGACTTAAGGTCTGGAGCAAAGCCGCCCTCGTCACCAACACCGGTGTTGAGGCCCTGGGACTTCAGAGTGTCCTTGAGGGTGTGGTAAACCTGTGCGCACCAGCGAAGAGCGGTGGTGAAGTCAGGAGCACCAACAGGCATAATCATGAACTCCTGGAAGTCAACGTTGTTGTCAGCGTGGACGCCACCGTTGAGGACGTTCATCATAGGAACAGGAAGAGTGTGAGCGTTTGCGCCACCGAGGTAAGCGTAAAGTGGAAGCTCAGCAGAAGCAGCTGCAGCGTGAGCAACAGCAAGAGAAACGCCGAGAATAGCGTTTGCGCCGAGGCGACCCTTGTTTGGAGTGCCGTCAAGCTTAATCATAGCGAGGTCAAGGCCGCGCTGATCCTCTGCGTCCCAACCAATAACAAGGTCGCGGATCTCAGTGTTGACGTGCTCGACTGCCTTCAGAACGCCCTTGCCCAGGTAACGGCTCTTGTCGCCGTCGCGAAGCTCTACAGCCTCGAACTCACCGGTAGAAGCGCCGGAAGGAACGATTGCACGACCAAAGGAACCGTCGTCAAGAACAACCTCAACCTCAACGGTTGGATTGCCACGGGAATCGAGGACCTCACGTGCGTGAACATCAAAAATCTGGCTCATAGCTCACCTTTCTTTAGGTTTAACATTTTGCTGATTGCACAGACATAACTAGTATACCCATTCTGTTATGAGGTGTGTATTGTAATTACACAGAGTATTAGGCTAGAAGAAGCTAGTATTTGACCAGGCAGAGATACTATTCGTCAGTGCAGAGATAGCATTTGACCAGGCAGACGTACTGTCCACCTGGTCAAATAGAAAATATCTGCGGAATTATGCAGAATTCTGCGGAATTGTTAGGTAAATATATAAATTATTTCTGCGGATACACAACAACCAGCAGCATCTTGAACTCTTCTGGAGCCTGAAGTGCATGTGGGTGACCAAGTGGCATCACAATAGACTGACCAGCTTCAAGGGTGTAGACATCGTCATCGATGGTAATGCTTGCGCGTCCCTCAAGAATGGTGACAAATGCATCGCCGCCCGCGCGATGGCTTGCAATCTCTTCACCTGCGCCAAAACCAAAAAGGGTGACGCTGACGGCATCGTTTTGCGCAAGGGTCTTGCTGATGACCTGGCCAGAAAGGCAAGCAACCTGGTCTTTAAGGGTCACCACAGTCTTTGCGTCGATGTTCTTCATGACACCAGGAATCAATTCTTCGGACATACTAACCTCCAACGGTAAATGTTATCGATGACTAGCATTTACCCGAATCAGCCGCATTCAATCAGTAAATTTCCAAAAAATCGCAGGTAGAAATTGCTTTTTTTAAAGCAATTTACTGAGCAGCGGAGTCATCTTTCCTTGAGAGACCACCATCACATGATGCATCGCACGCGACAGGGCGGTGTAGAGCCTACGGCGAGAAATTCCGTCTGCTTTATACACTTCCTCTTGTGCGTCGGCAACAATGACCTGATCAAACTCAAGGCCCTTTGCTAGTGCAAGGTCGAGAAGAACAACGCCCTTCGCGGGGAGGGAATCGTGGCTGGTGAGCACTTTGACGCCGCCGCACGGCTCGTTCTGCGCCGCACCGTTGCCTGCAACGCCATCGGTCGCGCTGCCAGCTGCATCGCCTGCGGCTGCACCGTCGGCGTCCGCCGCAAAAAGCCCTTCCAGCTGTTTGGCAAGCCAGCGAACACGAGATTTCTCGGTACACACAATGGCGGTCAGTCCGTCAAACTCTTGTGCCTGCTCAATAAGGGACTTCATAGTCTGCAGGTACTCGACGCGCTCAGTATCTTTGTTGTCAGCGACCACCTCAAAGAACTCAGGTTTTTTGCCGCCGCGTTGAACGGAGCTTGTCTGGCCACGCTCTTCTTCGCTCAAAAGCGAGGTAAACAGTGCAGTAATCTCGGGAGAGGAGCGGTAGCTGGTCAGAAGCTTACAGGTAGAAACTGCGCCCTCGCCGTGTGTTGCGCTAAAGATCCTCTCAATCTGCCCAAACGTTGCAGTGTCTTCCCAAATTGCCTGGTTAGAGTCGCCCAAAAGCAAAAAGTGCGCGCGCGAGAAGTACTTTCCTAGCACCATAAGCTGCGTTTCGGTGTAGTCTTGGACCTCGTCAATCATGACAAACTTGATGTTTTTCTCGCCAGCGCCTGTGATAAGAAGACGCAGGTAAACGCATTCGGCACCGCTTAGCGCGGAGGCGTTGAGTATGCGCATGCCAATGCGGTCGATGCGCAGCCAGGAAGCGGACTCGATGACCTCGTGTGCAGAGGCAAAACGCCAGTTGAGAAACTCGCGGGTGCGCGCCAGAACTTCTTCCTCGTCGGAAGGGCTGATGGTGCGACCAAAGACCTCAAGCTGCTGCTCAACGTCAAGGGAGAGCATCTCTTCTTGGATTTCGTCGTTGTGAGCCATTTGGCCAAGTCTGCGCTCCAGACGGGTGTGGAGCTCGTCTTTGGCAAGTGCAATGAGGCGCGGTCCCACAGGGAATTGCGAGAACTTTGCCACAGAACTAGCCACCTGAGCTGGCTTAATAAGCGTGGTTCTCTCAACAGAAATGGCCTTGAAGTCGTCCTCGTAGAGCTCAAGTGAGGTAAGTTGCTCTTCAAGTTTCTTCAGAGACTCGGGGTTGTTGTGGGCGCCCGAAGCGTGGTCGGCCAGACCCAAAGCTTTGAGGAAAGAATCCCAGGTAAATACCTGCGGATTGTGCTCGCCCATGCTGGGCAAAACGGTATTGATGTAGCGACCAAACATCTCGTTAGGAGTGAACAGGTACACCTGATCTGCGGTAAGTGTGGTGCGCTGCTGGTAGAGAAGGTACGCAATGCGCTGCAGCAAAACGGACGTTTTGCCCGAGCCTGCAATACCGTTGACCAGCAGAACTGGCACATCCTCGTGCCTGACAACAACGTTTTGTTCGCGCTGGATAGTTGCGGTGATGGCCTGCAGCTTTTCGGTGTGCTGACGTTTCAGAGCGGCAAGCAGCAGAGAGTCTTCAATGGCAACCGTTGTGTCAAAGTAGAGGTTCAGCTTGTCGCGCGTGATGTCAAACTGTCGTCTAAGTTCCAGCTCAACCGTTCTTTTTTTGCCGTCTACCTGGTACGACGTAGTTCCCATCTCTTGGTTGTAATACGTTTCGGCAACGGGACTGCGCCAGTCAACAATGAGCGGCGTACGGTCTTTGTCCGTAATGCCCGCCGCACCAATGTATACATCGCGAGAAGGACGCCCAGGTCGCATTTTGAGCGTGACCTTAGCAAAGTAAGGCTGCCTCAAGAGGATTTCGACGCGACCGAGTTTCTCGACAGTAAAATCGTGGTACTGGTTGTAGGTATCAATAACGCTGTTGAGCGTCTCAATGGCCGCAAGGGTCTCGATGGTTTCGTCCGCTCCACCAAAGTCTGGGCGGATTTCTTCACTCATTTGACGAAGGTCTCTAGCTGCATCTTTTTGCGTGGTGTTGAGCGTTGTGTCCAAATCCTCACGAATCTCAACAAGTTTTTGATAAACGTGGGAGAGGTGCTCTTGCTCTTGCTGGTGGATTGGATCCATGATGCTCCTAGATAGTTGCGTCTTCGATGCGGCGGCGCAACTCGTCAATGCCCAGGCCGGTCTCGGATGAGGTAATAATGGCCTGTTCAGGGGTGATGTGGAATGCCTTGCGCAGGGCGGCCGCGGCTTGATTTTGCTTGCCGCGTGCAATCTTATCTGCCTTGGTAAACGCAACTACAAAGGGCAGCTCAGCCTCTTGGAGAAAGCTGATCATCTGCAGGTCAAGCTTTTGAGCTTCATGTCTGATATCAACAAGACTAATGACCAGGTTAAAGCTACGTTCTTGTTCAAAGTAACCACCGATGAGGTCTGCCCAGCGCTGTTTTTCTTGGCGAGAAACTCGTGCAAATCCGTATCCAGGTAAGTCTACAAATTTGACGCCATCAACGTCAAAGAAGTTGATATTAGCGGTTTTACCTGGAACGCTTGAAACTCGTGCAAGTTGTTTTCTGCCAATTAGTTTATTTAAGAGGGAAGACTTTCCCACGTTTGAGCGGCCCACAAAAGCCACCTCTGGGGTCTCTGGAGAAGGAAGTTGTGAAATTGCTCCGTATGATGCCTCATATTGTGCGGTTTCATACTTAAGACCCATGATGCCTCCCATTGCGCTTCAAAAACGTAAGGTATTATTTTAGCGCAAACTGGGAGGCAGCTAACAATCCATTCAT
>CAURGZ010000051.1:0-8956 GCA_963524285.1 uncultured Atopobium sp. | reverse complement strand
TTAAGGATACGGTTATATGCCAAGCGCATTGATGTTTCAGCACACAGTGCGTTATCTTCAACTTTAATTGGAGTGCAGGTTCTCAACATAGCGATAAAAGCCTCTGGCTGATTCTCTTCAACCAAGAGGTCAATTGCGTCTTGCCACAGAGCTACTGCGTCTGAATCAATTGATGCATCCATACGTGTCCAATCAAAATGTTGAAAATTGGGACACCTAGTATAGAGGAATGTTGATAACTTTCATCGAATAATGTTGAGAAACTCTATGAAAGGAGAGTTTCTCCAATAGTAGTGAGCTTATATTTCTGCCCAACTTTTCCGATTATTCCTATATTTACCAGCGATTTTAATTCTCTTGACCACGTTGGTGTTGAAAGTCCATAGGTACTTGTTAACTCCGTTGCTCCAACCCATTCATGTTCAGAGAGATATTGAAGAACTTGTTTTGCTCGATCTGTAAGTACCAGATTAGGAAGCTGTGCTGCTGGCTGTGCAGCTGTCTGATGAGATACTGCTTGTGGAGCATGTGAAACTGTCTGTTGGTGCTGATTTACAGGTAATTCTTCAGCTTCTTCTTGAGTTGGAAGCGTCTGAATGTGCGCATCTTTAGAGCGGCGTGTTGACAAGGTAACAATGGTTCCGCCAGAGATATTGTCTTCCAGGGTAAGACTTCCACCCTTCTCAACCATGTATTGTTGAGCATAAGGAAGGCCAAAACCAACACCTCTAATAAACGATTTCATCTCTTCTGTTGCAGAAGAAGTACCAAACTCAAGAGCTCGATTTTTTTCTTTAATACCAGGTCCTTGGTCTGAAAACCTAATGGTATTTCCGTTATCCATGATTGAAATTGTAGGTGCCACAAACCGAGCGTGAATGAAATTTTCCACAATCTCACGCATAACCATAAAAGGAATTTTTCCTCCCTGCTCGTGAGCAAGCTGGTTAACGGTAGCTGCAATTTCATCAAGATAAGACCGAACATCTTTTGGCTCTACGAGAACAACTCGAGGTGCTGCGGCTTTATCGTCATACACTGCAATACGTGCAGCATAACGGACGGTGAGAGAATTATCAGAACCAGCGTCTTTTTCATTCTGGTTGGTGTTTTCCTCAACAAAAGGAAAGAAATCTCTTGCCATGACACCCCCTTTTCAACAATTGTTAAACAAATGAAGAAAACTTTTCGTTTTCTTTCACGACGAATAAAAGTTTTCAACAAGTGTTAAACATCTGTAGATAACTTTATATCTTTGTGAAAGACGTACTGAATGATAGTAGCATTTAACGGACATATTTCAGCTTGCAGAAATATTCCTTTCAACAAATTTCTTCACTTATCACAAGTGAAATTTTCAAAATGAAAGGTTTTCTCGCTAGGCTTTTGAATAAAAAAGAGAAAAAGTTGAGGTATTTGCGTAGAAAATTTGACAGGTACCCATAAACGCGAGTACAATCTGTAGGCTTTTTAATCGATACTGTACCCGTTCGGGAGGAAATAGCTATGAAGCGTACCTACCAGCCAAATAAGCGCAAGCGCGCAACTACCCACGGTTTCCGTGCACGTATGGCAACTAAGAATGGTCGTGCCGTTCTCGCTCGTCGCCGCCTTAAGGGCCGTAAGCGCCTCACCGTCTAAGGAATGTTTCTGTGAAGACCATTAAATCTCGTTCAGAGTTTGAAAGGGTCTTCTCTGCGGGGAAGAGGGCTCAAAGTTCTGTTCTTCGTATACGAGTAGCACCATCCACTGAGGCACATCCTTCCGAGGTAGCCTTTGTAGCTCCAAAAAGACTAGGTAACGCCGTATTTAGAAACAGGTGTAAACGCGTTCTGCGCGAAGCAGCTCGAAAGAGCGGTTTACCTGTTGAGGGATACGGCATTATTCTCTTTGCGACTAAAGATACACACAGCACTAATCCTGCTGATATAAGCGTTTCTTTGGATGCTTTGTTAAGAAAGACAGGGGTCAAATGAGCGAGAAAAGACAAGGCTCTTTTCTCGCAAACTTGTTCCTAGGTGCTATTCGTTTCTATCAAAGAAACATCTCTCCCCTTTTTAAGCCGCACTGCATTTACCGGCCTACTTGCTCTGAATATGCAGTTCAAGCTATACAAAAGTACGGTGTTAAAAAGGGAAGTTGGCTTGCTCTTAAGCGTATTGCTCGCTGTCACCCTTTTCATAAGGGAGGATACGATCCCGTTCCGTAAAGGAACGCACCGGAGGAAATATGTGGGATTGGATTGTTAACTTTCTATACACAGTCTTAGCGGGACTTCAATCATTCTCGGGAGACTGGGGTATGGCAGTTATCCTGCTTACCATCATCATCCGTATTATCCTGGTTCCAATGACCAACAAGCAGACGGCCTCTATGGCTCGTATGAGCGTTGTTCAGCCAAAGCTCAAAGAAATCCAGGAGCGCTATGCTGATGATCCAGTAAGACAGAACGAAGAAATGCGTAAGCTTTACGCAGAAATTAACTTCAATCCACTCGGTGGTTGTCTTCCTCTGCTTCTGCAGTCCCCTATCTTTATTGCACTCTTTACCGTTGCAAAGATGGTTCCAGTAGATTCTCGTTTCTACAACATTCTTCCTTCTATTGCACGAGCAACGTCTGACATTTTTGCTGTTGATGGCCTTGTCGCTGCTATCCCCTACATAATTTTTGTTCTTCTATTTGGTCTTACAACCTTCCTTTCTATGGCAGTAAATGCTCGTACAAGTTCTGGTGAGCAGCGAACCCAGCAATACATGATGGGTGGCATGATGACCCTCATGATGCTCTGGTTTGGTTGGACTGTGCCAGCAGCTGTTCTTCTCTACTACGTTACTTCTGGTATTTGGCAGCTTGCTCAGCAGCAGCTTATTACCAAGCGCATTATGGAAAAAGAGAAGCTTAAGGCTGAGGCTCAGATGGCTAATAAGCCAATCGAGGTTGACGTGGTGAGAAAAGAAAAGAAGCCACGCCCTCACAAAAAGGCTTAGTAGCTGGAGTTAAACAAAATAACTTTTGTTTACAAAAATTTTTACGATAGATTAATAGTTAAACTTTTTATATTGACTGGAGGACGACATGGAGGATGAGACTTTCGTTTCTGAGCCAAACGCTCTTAATGAGTCTCCTGTCGTTGATTCACAAGACGAGTTTGCTTCAATTCGAGAGCATTTTGAAGCTGGAATTCAGCTTACTGATGCTGAGATGAATAAGATTGCTGATACCGCTGTCTTTTATCTAAGAGAGCTTCTCTCCTTCTTTGGTGAGAATAGCTGTGCAATTGATGAGTACGACGGTGAAGATGGAGAACTTATTCTTGACGTAACCGGCGGCGATCTTGCAATTCTTATTGGTCGTCACGGTAATACGCTTGAGGCTCTTCAGATGGTTCTCTCTTCTTTGATGAGTGCTAAGCTTCACTTCCACTATCCAGTATCTGTTGATGTTGAGAGCTACAAGAGCCGCCGCCGCAATAAGCTTCAGGAGATGGCCCTCTCTGCTGCTGCTCGTGCTAAGAAGACTGGTAAGGTCTCTCTTGCTCCAATGAGTGGCTATGAGCGTCGCATTATTCACATCGCACTTCGAGATAATCTTGAAGTTACTACGCACTCCGAGGGCGATGATCCATATCGTCGTGTTGTGGTAACTGCTATTAATAGCTAAGAACTTCTAACAAGCTTTAGTAATTTGATGAGGAAGGTTTACGCCTTCCTCTTTTTTTGTGACAATTCTTCTTGTAACAAGAAGTTTTGTCACAGGAGAAGCAATGTCAGAATCAGAGAAGTCTTTATGCAATTCAAAAGAGAATGTACTGAAGGAACTTCTCCTTAACTATGGAATTGATTCAACAGAACTCCAGAGAAGACAGTTGCTGAAACATATTGAACTAGTAATTGAGATAAATAAGAATCTGAACCTCACAAGAATTACTTCAGTTGATGACGCACTAGTGCTCCATATTCTTGATTCTTTATTACCACTCAAAGTCTGTAATGAGTTTTTATCTGATACTCACAACTATATTGATATTGGTACTGGTGGAGGCTTTCCTGGACTGCCTCTTGCAATCATGAGTGAAAATAAAACACTAGTGGTTGACTCAATTGGAAAAAAGATTAATGCAGTCCAGTCAATGATCGAAGAGATCGGTCTTAGTGACAGAGTCAGGGCTGAAAAGCTTCGTGCAGAAGAAATTCCAAATACCTATAAACAGAAGTTTGATTTTGTGACATTTAGAGCTGTTGCGAAGGCAAACATTCTTTTGGAGTATGCAGAGCCTTTCTTAGCCCCACGGGGCATACTTATAGTAATGAAGGCCAATGTTGATGAGATAGAGCTGCAGGACGCCTCTCAGGCAGCCAAAATTTTTGGGTATGAAAATGTTTCACGTGAAACATTTGAGTTACCAAACAATCTTGGCCATCGAGAAATTCTTTTATACAAAAAAGTTGCAAAGAGCGAAATCAAATTACCAAGAAAAACTGGAATGGCTAAATCGAACCCGTTTGTTGCAAGAAGAGGGTAATTGTGGAATGTTTCACGTGAAACATTCTGTATTATTAAATAAACTTGGTCAAACGGAGGATAAATGAGCTACAACGACCTTTCGAGGGGATTTCAGGATAGAGATCCTAAAGTTCTGGCAGTAATTAATCAAAAAGGTGGAGTTGGAAAATCAACTACCGTAATTAATCTTGCTGCTGCATTAGGTGAAACAAAGAAGAAAGTTCTGATTATCGATTTTGACCCACAAGGAAATGCGACAAGTGGTTTTGGAATTGATAAAGAGGAACTTGAAGCTGATATTTATGACGTAATTCTCAATGAAACGCCAATCGAAGAGGTATTGCAGCAAACAGTTCAGAAATACGTGACTATTGCACCAGCAACCATTCAACTTGCCGGTGCTGAAATTGAACTTGTCTCCGTTGACTCAAGAGAAAAGATTTTAAAAAGAGCAATCGACCAGGTTAAAGAGTATTTTGACTATATTTTGATTGATTGCCCACCATCATTAGGACTTCTAACAATTAACGCCTTAGTTGCCGCAAATAGCATACTTATCCCAATTCAGTGCGAGTATTATGCACTAGAAGGCGTTACCAAGATTGTTGAATCAATGAAGATGGTGCAAAAACAGCTTAATCCAGATCTTGAAATCTTTGGCGTAGTAATGACCATGTTTGATAGCAGAACTTCCCTATCTAAGCAGGTAGTTAACGAAGTATCTAACTACTTTGGTAACAAGGTATTCAAGACACTTATTCCAAGAAACGTCAAAATTGCCGAGGCACCAAGTCATGGTTTACCAGTAACCATGTATGCACGAATAAGTATGGGCGCACTTGCATATAACAAACTTGCAAAGGAAGTGAATCGTCGTGGTTAAAAAATCAGGACTTGGTAAAGGCCTTAATTCGCTCTTTAGCGAGGTGGATGCAGAGGTCGGCAATAAAAAAGAAACTACTACGCTGCCTTTGAAGAAGATTAAGCCAAATAAAGACCAGCCTCGCAAGCGTTTTGACGAAGCTGAGCTCACTGAACTCAGTGATTCTATTAAGCAAAACGGTATCCTTCAGCCACTTCTTGTTCGCGAGAAGGGCGACCACTACGAAATTGTTGCTGGTGAGAGACGTTTCCAGGCTGCAAAACTTGCAAAATTAGAGGAAGTACCTGTTGTAATCAAAGCAATTTCTGACGAGGAAGTATTCAAGCTTGCTCTTATTGAGAATTTGCAGAGATCTGACTTAAGCCCAATCGAAGAAGCACAAGGTTATAAGCAGCTAATTAAACAAGAGAACTTAACCCAAGACGATCTGGCCAAGGTTCTCTCAAAATCAAGATCTGCAATCACAAATACCCTACGCCTTCTTGACCTTCCAACAGAGGTACAGACTTTGATGGTAGAAGGACGTATTAGTGCCGGACACGCTCGTGCGATTCTTTCCGTTAGTGGTAAAGAAGGAAGAATTAAACTTGCTCAGAAAGTAATTGAAGAGAACTTGTCTGTCCGCCAGACAGAAAACCTTGCTCCGCTATTTTCTGTCACCAATGTAGTAAAACCAAAAAGACAACCAACTCCACAGGCATATAAGCGTGCGGCAAGGCAATTAAGAATTGCTTTGGATACTCCAGTCAAAGTGCGAAATGTTCGCGGCAAGAATAAAATCGAAATCGAATTCAATGATGAGGATGAGCTTGCTGCTTTAGTTGAAAAACTATCAAACGGTAAAGAAGCATAATGAAAATAAAGTTTGCAATTATATCTACAGTTTCACTGCTCGGAATTGCTTTTCTCGCTAAGCACACCTTGTTGACTAAAGAGGCGCAAAGAAGTTTTTTTCACGCAATGAGAAGGTCGAGGAGGGCGCTTGATGCAATTCTCGACGATTATTCAGGTGGTGTTGATAGAAAAACTTCAAAAAACATTCTTTCTCATCAAGCGAGAGTAGAAAAAGAATGGCTAAAAGCAATTAATTAGAACAAATGTTCTACATATGAACTAAAGAAGAAGGGACTCGAGAGGGTCCCTTCTTTACAGGTAATGTGTAGGGTATGTCGCGTTTAACGTGTGTTTCTCTTCTGGAAGAGCTGTCCGCAAGCTGCATCAATGTCAGATCCACGAGAAAGACGAATAGTTGCTTCAACGCCAACAGAGTTGAGACTATTTACAAACTCCTGTGCGCGGGCAGGGGATGTTGGATGGAACTTAGAACCCTCAATCTCGTTAAGCTGAATGATGTTAACGTGGCAAAGTGTTCCTCGACAGAAGTCTCTCAAGGCTCCAAGCTCATTGTCGGAATCGTTAACGCCCTTAATCAGCGCATATTCATACGTTGGACGACGACCGGTCTTATCGACATACTCACCTATAATGTCGTACAGGTGAATCAGTGAGTATTTACGAACTCCTGGCATGAGGGCGTCTCGTGTCTTTTGCACTGCAGAGTGAAGCGAAACAGCAAGCGTAAATTGCTCTGGTTCAGAAGCAAAACGCTTAATCATAGGTATAACACCGCAGGTAGATACCGTGATATGACGCGCACCAATGCCGGCTCCGTCAGGGGAGTTGAGACGTCTCATAGCCGCGAGAGTAGCGTCGTAGTTCATGAAGGGCTCGCCCTGTCCCATAAGAACAACGCTGGTAACGCGCGCGTCAAAATCGTCGCGGACGTGCATAACCTGCTCGTAAATCTCACTCGCAGAAAGAGAGCGCGTAAGACCAGCAGCACCTGTTGCACAGAAAGCACAGCCCATGGCGCAGCCAGCCTGTGTAGAAGCGCAGACCGAAAGCTTATTGCCGCTTGGCATGCCAACGCACTCAACAGAAGTACCATCAGGGTAGCGAAGCAGGTATTTACGGCTTCCGTCTTCAGAAACCTGGCGAACAATCTGTTCAGCACCAGCAAGCGTTACCTGCTTAGATAGTTCTTCTCGCAGTGTTTTTGGAAGATTACTCATCTGATCAAAAGAGGTAGCGCCCTTAGACCAGATCCACTCCTCAATCTGCTTTGCACGGAATTTTGGCTGGCCAAAGGAGGTCACCAGTTCAAGAATTTGCTCTGATGAAAGGCTTCTGAGGTCAGATTTGGCGGCAGCCTTCTGTGGACGAGAATCAAGCGCGGAGATGTCTGCGCCGTCAGCCGTGGTGTTTGTGCCGTCAAGAGTATTATTTGATTGCATTTTTGTCCTTCTCCAACTCTTCTAAGCTATCTGCGGTATCTTAGAAGAAATACGTTTACTAGAGTTTACCCTATGGGAGACTTATCTGAAGGAGCGGAAATGACACGTGAAGAGCTAAAAAAGCTTCATGTAGCAGTTGTTTCAGGTGGCTGGTCAGACGAGCATGAGATTGCAATGGAGTCTGGCAAGCAGTGTGCAGCAGCACTTAAAGAAGCTGGCTTTACCAGTGTTGACCTGCTTGATGTTGCAGAAAAAGACTTTGTAGTTACCCTTGCTCAAGGCGGTTATGATGTCGTGTACGTTGCTATGCACGGTCGTTTTGGTGAGGATGGCTGCATCCAGGGTCTTCTCGAGATTCTGCACATTCCTTACACGTTTTCTGGCGTCCTTGCGTCTGCTATGGGAACTGAAAAAGAGCTGTCGAAGCTCATGTATAGGCAGGCAGGCGTTCCAACCCCTAAGGGAATTGACGTTGCCGCAGGTACCGTCTTTACAGATGAGCAGGTAGACAAGCTTATTGAGGATCTTGGACTCCCTATGTTTGTAAAGCCGTCTGGCAACGGCTCCAGCTATGGTGTTACGCGTGTCACTTCGCGAGAAGAGCTTCCCGCTGCACTTGAACTTGCAGGCGAGCAGGGCGAGCGCATCCTAATCGAGGAGAGCATTGAGGGAACGGAGATTACCGTTCCTGTTATTGGCAACGAGGACCCAACAGCTCTGCCAATCGTTGAGATTGTAACCGGCGATGAGTTCTACAGCATTAAGACAAAATATGAGCCAGCATCCCTGCACCATGTGATTCCAGCTCGTCTTGAGCCTGCAGTGTATGCACGAGCTCAGGAGCTGGCTATCAAGGCTCACAATGCACTTGGTTGCCGTGGCGTTTCTCGTAGTGACTTTATTGTTACGGAGGACGGCGTCCCAGTGGTACTGGAGACAAATACCATTCCTGGTATGACTGCCCGTTCTTTGCTGCCTGATTCTGCACGTACCGGCGGCATTGATTTCCCTGAGCTCTGCACTCGCTTTATTGAGTTTGCACTTGAGGATCGCCAGTAGATTTGTAGGTTATGACCAGCACTAAAAGCGCTACGCAAAAACTAGAAGAACTCATTCTTCCAGGTACCCCCTCTGCGGTTCGCAAGAAGTATTTAGAACTTGCAGAGAGAGCGGAGCATGAGTCGTTTGATGTCTTAGAGGACGACATTGTTGTTTTGGATACCGAGACAACAGGTCTGTCCTTTAAGAAATGCTCCCTTATTGAGATTTCTGCTG
>CAURGZ010000050.1:0-8993 GCA_963524285.1 uncultured Atopobium sp. | reverse complement strand
TTCAAGGTTGGTTTTATGGACGCTCTCATGGAGCCTAATTTTCTCGCCAAGTCTGAACGATTTGCCTGAAAAACAGGCCTAGTCTGAGCTGGTTGCCGGTTTTTCTCGCCAAGTCTGAGTAAATTTACTCAAACATGGTGGGGGTTTCAGGCTCGCAAAATTTGGAGACAGCACCCTAGTTAGAACGTGCCCGATTTCTGCAAAGAATCTGTAACTTTTGCCTAAATAAGTAAAAGAATCGGTGGATTTGCCTGATTTTGTCAAAGAATCGGTGCCGCAAATACAGATTCTTTGCACTTTTCAGGCTCGTCTGACTAAAACGTTTGTGTTTTTCAGGCTCGCAATCCAGAACCTCAGCAAGCACGGTCGCGCGCGACAAAAAAGAAACCCCAGCCGAAGCTGGGGTTGTCAATTCACTGGAGGCGAGACCCGGATTCGAACCGGGGATAAAGGCTTTGCAGGCCTCTGCCTTACCACTTGGCCATCTCGCCATATGAAAAAGGCCGAAACGAATCCGGCCGAAAAATCATGGAGCGGGCTACGGGGTTCGAACCCGCGACCTCAACCTTGGCAAGGTTGCGCGCTACCAACTGCGCTAAGCCCGCGAACGCGAGGAATAATATACGCAAGTTCACGGCCGAGCGCAAGTGTAAATTTCAAAATCGTCAAACTTTTTTAGAAAAGTCACGAATCCTGACTTGCCTAAGAGGTAGATTTTTCTTGCAAAACTTGTAAATAAGAGCAGGTAGATTGCCAGGTGTGACTGCTTGCCGTATCATAGAACAAGAACTTTTTGAATGAGGTTGTATGTTCTTTATTCTTGCGTCGCTCATAGCTCTTTTGACGCTTGCGCATCTTGTCGCAAGCGGTTTTGTTCGCGTGGTGCGCTATTTTTGGGGCTGGCTTTCGTCTGGCGAGAAGATCGATGGGCTTGCAGGCGACGCCACATCGGCTGCGTCCCAGACCAATCCGTTCTCCAAGCCAAAGCCAACGCAAGCGGAGCTCTCAGCATATCTGAACCAGATGCATCTTGGCTGGTACCAGGTGGTCATCCTCTTCATAGTGGGCTGCATGGCCGGCCTTCTTATTGAAGAGATTTGGATGCTCATTACTGCTGGCCTGACCGAGAGCAGGGTTGGCCTCATCTGGGGACCATTTTCTCCGCTTTATGGAACCGGCGCCGTGTTTCTGACTGTTATTTGTTATCAGTTGCATAAACACCATGCCAATAACCTGGTCATTTTTCTGGTCTCGGTTGTTGTTGGTGGCACGCTGGAGCAACTTACCGGTTGGGGAATGCAAGAGATTTTCCACTCGGAATCGTGGACGTACGCTCATCTTCCAGACGCTATCACACAGTGGGTGGCCTGGCGATTCTTGGGATTTTGGGGCATTTTGGGTCTGATTTGGTGTCGGGTTATTATGCCTCGCGCGCTCTACAAGATTGGTGAGCCAACATCAAAAAGGCAAGCAATTTTTGTTACCCTGCTTACGGTGTATCTTGTCGCCGACATTTCAATGACGGTGGCATGCCTAGGCAGAAAGGCTCAGCGAGACGCTGGAGTTCCTCCGTCAAATGCGTTTGAGATGTGGGTAGATACTCATTACGACGACAGCTTTGTATCTACTCGTTTCCAGAACATGACCTTTACACCGCCAGACTCGGCTGACAAGTCGTAGCCACCAAGCGTCGTGCGCTGCACGCCCGTAAGCCCGCAAGACCGCGAGAAACCCAAAGGATTTGTAATGCACATGCCTTCTGCAAAACCAGAACATCCAACAGGCAACGTGTACCTGGACTTTGCCGCAGCTACACCTATGGATCCACGTGTAGTTGATGCAATGATTCCGTACTTTACCGAGAAGTTCTACAACCCTTCGGCTCCGTATGCGCTGTCTCGTCAGGTTCGTGACGAGGTAGAGCGTGCCCGTGCGGTCTTAGCCCACGCTATTGGTGCTCGTCCAGGAAACGTGGTGCTTACAGCAGGCGCTACAGAGGCCAACAACCTGGCGTTTGCAACGGTCTCGGAAGACGCGCACGTCATCGTTGATGCTATTGAGCACGAGAGTGTCCTTGCGTGTGCAGGGATTTTCTCGCACAAGACTCTACGCGTAGAGGCAGACGGCCGTGTGAATCCAGAGCGCGTTGCAAAAGCGCTCAAGCCAGAGACCGAGCTGGTATCCGTTGAGCTTGCAAACGGGGAGATTGGCACCATCCAGCCTATCCGAGAGATTTCTCAGGTACTTGCCAAGGAGCGCTCACGCAGGCTTGCAGCAGGGGAGACTCGTCCGCTGCATTTGCACGTAGACGCGTCTCAAGCTGCGGCATACCTGAGCGTGAACGTGTCATCGCTGGGCGTGGATATGTTGACGCTTTCCGCAGCAAAGCTTTCCGGTCCAAAGCAGGTGGGTCTCTTGTGGGCCTCCGATGATGTGCGCTTAAGGCCGCTGGTGCTCGGCGGCGGACAAGAAGGCGGTGTTCGCTCAGGTACGGAGAACGTCGCGGGCGTCATTGGCTTTGCGTGTGCTTTAGCGCTTGCTGATGAGACTCGCACTGACGAGGCAAAACGGGTTTCTCGCCTCAGAGATCAGCTACAGGAGCTGCTTTGCGCAGAGTTCCCGCAGATGATTGTCTCGGGACCAAAGAACGCTAAGCTGAGGCTTCCTAATTTGCTGCACGTTTCTTTCCCGGGACTTGAAGCTCGCCGTCTGGTTATTTTGCTTGAGCGTTTAGGCGTGTCGGTGGGAACAGGCTCTGCATGCGCCGCATCAAAGATGCAAATATCTCACGTGCTTGAGGCAATTGGAGCACCGCGAGAAGTAGCTGCGGGAAGCCTCAGGTTAACGCTTGGAAGAACTACCACAGAAGACGACATCTTGTACGCAGCTTGGGCAATCGCTGAGGCTGTTAAGCAGGAGTCTGCTCGTGTAGGAGTGACATGGGAGAACTAGTTTACCTTGGCATGAGTGGCGGCGTTGATTCGGCGCTGTCCGCGGCCTTGCTTCTTGAGGCGGGCTACAACGTCAAGGCTATCTATATGCGTAACTGGTCAAAGGACTTGCCAGGCTTTAAGTGCCCCTGGGCAGATGACTTGGCTGATGCTGAGCGCGTGTGCGTAACGCTGGGCATTGATTTAGATGTGTGGGACTGTGAGGCCGAGTATAAGGCTACCGTTGTGGATTACCTGCTTGATGCCTATGAGCACGGTCGCACGCCCAATCCAGACGTTATGTGCAACCAGACGGTCAAGTTTGGCACCTTTGCAGAACGTGCTTTTGCAGAGGGTGCTGATTTTGTTGCAACGGGTCACTATGCACAGAACGTCCCGGGCACCAAAAAACTTTTGCGTGCCGCAGATGCTCACAAGGATCAGACTTATTTCCTATGGCGTGTACCAGGTCATTTGTTTGAACGCACGCTTTTTCCTATTGGACACATTGCCACCAAGGCAGAGGTTAGGGCTCTGTGTGCAGAGCGAGGTCTGGGCATAGAAACTAAGCCAGACTCCGACGGCATTTGTTTTATTGGCCCCGTTGGCTTGCGCACGTTTTTGCTGGACACATTTCAGAAAAAGCAGGGCGACGTCATTGAGTGGGAGACAGGTAAGGTTCTTGGCACCCACGACGGAGCATTTCTCTTTACCGTTGGCCAAAGAAAAGGCCTGAACATCGGTGGAGGTCCTGCTCGCTATGTAGTAGCAACCGATACGCTTAAGAATGTGGTCTACGTTACCTCTGACCTCAACTGTCCTGCGCTCTGGACTTGTCGCATGGAGCTCTCGGACATGCACTGGATTTCTGGAGAACCTGCAGCTAACGGCAGGTATGTGGTCAGAACTCGTCACACAGGCGCGCTGGTTCCCGTAACGTTTACGCTCACGGATAATCAATGTGGATTTATTGAATTTGATCAGCCGGTAAAAACTGTTGCAGCAGGTCAATCGGCGGTTTTGTACGATGGCCAGGAAGTTTGTGGCGGTGGCATTATTGAGGCCGACAAGGGTATACTTGAACGGTTCATGTAAAATGAAAAGCAGGTAGGTGGCGAGAAACCCTTTGAGGTTGCATCGTTTGCCTGCAAAGAGTGTTGTTTCTGTACACGTATTGTGATCCAGAGTCCAAGGAGGTGCCCATGGATCGCCCAGATGGCGCGTCTGAAACCGAGCACCCCTCATCTACACCGAAGGTAACGGTGAAGATTGGATCTACAACCGTTAAGGGTGTTTCAACCAAAAAGCCTAAGATTAGTGTTGCTCCAACTTCTTCATCTGAGCAGGTAGAAGAGGCAAAAGAGAGCTTTGGCCAAGTTAGAAAGAGCATTCTCTTCCTCTTTGCGGTCGTAATACTGTACGCACTCTATATCGTTTTCTCTGGTCAGTTTGATGAGTTTGTTGTTGCTCTAGCAGACGTGGATACAGGTTGGCTTATTGCTGGCGCACTTTGCTACTTTGTCTACTATTTCCTGGGTATTCTCGCCTATGTAATTTCAGTTATTACAGATCCCGAGAGTCCCGTTGGTGTTCGTGACCTGATGAGCGTTGAGGCGTCGGGCATCTTCTTCATGAACCTCACGCCAAACGGTGCTGGCGCTGCTCCTGCTCAGATTTATCGCCTCACTCGTGCAGGAATTTCCGTTGGTCAGGCAGGAGCTCTGCAGTTCACACGCTTTGTTATGTACGAGGCGGGCGAGGGCATCTTTGCAGCTCTGATGCTTATCTTTAGGGCCAATTATTTCTACGAGCAATTTGGCGATGTAACTGTTATTGGTGTTATTTTGTTTGGCGCAAAGATAGTGATGGTTGCAGTTATCTTGGCCATTTGCCTGCTTCCTAAAATGGTTAAGACCGTGGGCAACTGGGGCTTAAGGCTGCTTTCACGTCTTCGTATCGTAAAGCAGTACGACCACTGGCATGGCATCATTAACACGCAGGTAGATGAGTTCTCAAACGGCTTTAAGACTGCCGCAAAGAACATTCCAGAGATGTGCGTTGTTCTGCTGGTTACCTTGGTCCAGCTTGGCTGCCTCTATGCACTGCCATACTTTGTTCTGCGAGCACTTGGCCAGCCTGCAGACCTTCTGACCTGCCTTGCATCTGGATCAATGCTTGAGCTCTTGACCTCGGCCATTCCACTTCCTGGTGGTACTGGTGGTGCAGAGGGTGGCTTTGCCTTCCTGTTTGGCCATATGTTTGGTGAAGAAATTGCCGCAGGCTTTGTTCTTTGGCGCGCTATTGAGTATCTGCTACCAACTCTGGCAGCAAGCATGCTTTTGGGCCTTAGATCTCATGATCACGAGTCTATCTATCACAAGTGGAATCGTTTCCGTCAGCGTTTCTCGGCTTTTGTGAATGGCGAGAAAGGCGCTGTTGCTTCTACATCTCCTCGTCCAGAGACCTCTGGCATTCAAATTAAGGTTAAGCGTAAGAAGTAGGGAAGAAGTAGGGAAGAAGTAAGGAAGAAAAGCCAGAATGTGGCTTGATACGTATCTTTGCTCTATTGGACCGCTGCGTGTGCAGTACTTGTAAAAGAAAGCATCCTTATGCGTAAACCACCAAATCCTATTTTGATTATTCTGGCACCTATTCTTATTGCCGTTGCCGTTGGTCTTGTCTATGACCTGCAGAATTTCTTACAGGACATTCCGGAAGTACGTGACAATCCAATGCTTTTAGCAGGCGTGGCTGTGTTTATACCAATGCTTGTTGCACTGGTTAAGGACACGTTTGACGCACACGGTCTCTAGTCGAAGGTTATTTTTGTTGAGTTGGCTTTGAGAAAAAGAACAGGTATATTCCAAAGCCAAGTTTAATTGCCGCATCAATATAGGCAGTTATTGTCAGTGGAATGTCTGGAAAAATATAACCTATACCAACATTAACGGCGCAGAGTATAGCCAAATAGATCATCGATTTTCCGTGTACATAGTAATAGAGGAAAAAGTGCAGCGCCGTGGCCATTAACGCGCCCAACCAAATAAGTCTCCAGTTTTCAGTTGCAAAAAATGGTCCACCTAATAAAAACATCAAAATGAATAAGAAAATCACCGCGTATAGAGACATTTTGTTCTGGAACTTACTTGAAGGACCATCGGAAAACTTATTGAGAACTTTCTTATTTGTATTTATTGATAAGAAGGCTGCAACATATCCAAAGCTAAATACGGACATATTGATAATCTGCTTTCCACCTATTACGGTAGCTGCAAAAATGATGAGAGCTACAACAATTAACCAGAGACCGCATGATTTCTTATAATTAAAGCATAGCTTCTCGTCTTTGTTATATTCCAGAAAGTTCATAAGTTTCTCCCTCAATCGAACGTCTTGCCATAATACTTCTGACCGTATGCTTTTACAATCCAGTTGCCTATTTTTTAATAATTGAAGTGCAGAAGACGTACGGGTTTAAAAGGCGGTCATTCATTTGATAGCCCGCGGTATTTAAATAGTCATCAATGTGGCAACGAACCGATCTTTTGCAAATTTCTAAAAAAGTTGAGTTTGATGGTTGCAAGAGGGGCGGGTTTCTCGTAATATATCCCTTGCTGCATCCCCAGCAGCAAACATATTCGGGCGTTTAGCTCAGGGGGACGAGCGCTTCCCTGACACGGAAGAGGTCATAAGTTCAAATCTTATAACGCCCACCAACTGTTCACAGGTCAGAGTAATCTGGCCTGTTTCTTTTTGTGGATATAAATAGTAATCATTATTGTTATTGACAAAAGAGTTAAAAAGAGTAAACTTCTAACTAGCACGTTTTACAAATTGTTTTACTTACAGAAAGGAACTGACTATGTCTCTTATTGGTAAGCAAATTGGTGATTTTAAGGTAAACGCATTCCACAACGGTGACATCACTGAGGTAAGCAAAGAGTCCACACTGGGTAAGTGGAGCCTGTTCTTCTTCTATCCAGCTGACTTTACCTTTGTCTGCCCAACTGAGCTTGAGGATCTTGCTAACAACTATGACAAATTCCAGGCTGCTGGCGCAGAGGTCTACTCTGTTTCTTGCGACACTGAGTTTGTCCACAAGGCATGGCACGAGGAGTCCGAGCGTATCTCTAAGGTAACCTACCCAATGCTCGCTGACCCAGCTCACGTTCTTGCAAGGAACTTTGAGGTCCTTATTGAGGATGCTGGCCTTGCTGAGCGTGGCGCCTTCATTGTTGACCCTGAGGGTGTCATCCAGGTTGAGCTTGTCACCGCTGGTGGCATTGGCCGTAACGCTGAGGAGCTTCTCCGCCTTCTCCAGGCTGCGCAGTTTGTTGCAGAGCACGGTGATCAGGTCTGCCCAGCTAAGTGGCAGCCAGGTGCTGAGACCCTGAAGCCAAGCCTTGACCTTGTTGGTCAGCTCTAAGATTTAGGAGCTTACAATGACCGACGTCAAAGACCTCTACGACGCGGTGATTATCGGCGGTGGGCCAGCTGGGCTCACCGCCGCCCTCTATCTGGCCCGCGCTCGCTACCGTGTTCTAGTTGTCGAGAAGGACCATTTTGGCGGACAGATCACTATTACTAATGAGGTCGTTAATTACCCGGGAGTTTTCTCTACTAGTGGCTCTGAACTCTCAGAAACCATGCGTAAGCAGGCTGAGGCCTTTGGCGCAGAGTTTTTGCTGGCAGAAGTTACTGACCTGGACATGTCCGGAGATGTCAAGGTAGTTCACACCACCAAAGGTGAGCGTCCCTGCCTCTCCGTTCTTCTCGCCTCAGGAGCACACCCACGCCATATCGGCTTTGTGGGAGAAGAGGACTATCAGGGCCATGGAGTTGCTTACTGCGCCACTTGCGATGGCGAGTTCTTCACCGGCAAGGAAGTCTTTGTTATTGGTGGAGGCTTTGCAGCTGCAGAAGAAAGCGTATTTCTAACTAAGTACGCAAAGCACGTCACGGTTCTTGTGCGCGAGGAAGCATTTACCTGCGCCCCTGCGTCGTCCGAGGCTGCTCGCACAAATCCAAACATTACGGTTCTGTACAACACGCAGGTTGAATCCGTTGCCGGAGATTCCGCACTTAGGTCTATTACGTACAAGAATCTTAAGACGGGCGAGAAGACCACGTTTGCTCCAGAAGATGGCGATTCTATTGGTGTCTTTGTCTTCGCGGGTTACGCGCCAGAGACTGACCTGGTAAAAGAGCTGGCACAGACTGATGATTACGGCTATCTGATCACCAACGAGCACCAGGAAACAACCTGTGAGGGCCTTTTTGGTGCGGGCGATGTGTGTCAGAAACCACTGCGCCAGGTTGCAACAGCTATTGGCCAGGCAGCAACTACCGCTACCGAGATGGAGCGCTATATTAAGCGCGCTCAGGAGAAAACTGGCCTTGTTCCACAGATGAACGTCACGCGCATCTCGTCCAAGAAGGAGGCTCCTGAGGCTCCAGCCGCTAAGAGTGCCTCTGACTCCGGAGAGATCTTCACCGATGATATGAAGGCACAGCTCAACGCTGTCTTTGAGCGCATGGCACGTCCGCTTGTGCTTCAGCTTGAGCTGGACCAAAGGCCTGTTTCTGAGGAGCTCATAGCTTACATGGAAGAGCTTTCTTCTATGACCGACAAGCTGAGCGTTCAAACAGTCTCAGACACGGGCGAGAAGAACCTTCCTGTTGTTCGTGTTTGCACACAGGATGGCACTTTAACAGGTCTTGCGTTCCACGGTGTTCCTGGCGGTCACGAGTTCACTTCGTTTGTACTTGGACTCTACAACGCCGCAGGTCCTGGTCAGCCTATTAGTGACGAGGATAAGGCATCTATTGCCGCTATTGAGTCAAAGACGCATCTTCAGGTTTTGGTAGGACTCTCTTGCACCATGTGCCCAGATGTTGTTGTGGCTGCTCAGCGCATTGCTGCAGACAATCCTCAGGTTACCTGTGATGTCTACGACATCAACCACTTCAAGGAGCTCAAAGACACCTACGATGTGATGAGTGTTCCATGCTTGGTTATCAACGACGGCCAGAAGGTTGACTTCGGCAAGAAGAATCTTTCTC
>CAURGZ010000049.1:0-9069 GCA_963524285.1 uncultured Atopobium sp. | reverse complement strand
AGGAGTGCTCAGACGAGGAATTCTCTTTTCCGCTAGAAAGATTTGTCCAGATAAGCTTGCCGTCTTGGCTTGATAGCTTCCAGGTTTGAAGTGAATGTTCTGGAAGTTTATAGCCTTCAGGTGCTTGAATTTCTTCGATCTGGTAATACCCCAAAGGTAGCCAGGGTTTCTCGCCAAGAGTAAGGAGGTCATCCCCAGAAACCTTATGATCTGCATCAAAAGAAACAAAACCTTGAGAATCAGTCGAGAAAACCCATGTTCTTAGTGTTGTTTCAGCAGAGCCGCTATAGGTCACTTTAAAAAGAGCACCCTGTAGCGTTGCGTTTCCTTGGGGAGAAGCGCTTTGCTGCTCAGAACGAGCGTCTTCGTCGAGGCTAGTGCTGTGGTCAAAGTCTTGTTTTGAAATGCGTAGATCAAACTCTCCAATAGGAGTATCGGTAACCGTGAGAGTGCTCTCTTCCTGGTTTGTTATTTTTACAGCATGAACCGATTGGTCAAGAAGAAAGCCCTTTGGAGCAGTGGTTTCCTTTACATACGCCGTTCCAACAGGAAGATTGTCGAGCGTTGCAGACCCAGATTTATCAAGGGTGAGACTGCCAAGAAGTTTGGTGCAACTCTCATCGGAATATACTCCGTAGACAGCGCCTTCTAGGGTGTAGTGCTCGTTATTGGAGGTGACATCAGGCAATAAGGAACTTTTGGTAACTTTGAGTGAACCAGATTGCTGTCCAAAGAAAAACAGAACCTGTTTGTCTCCTGTGGGTACAAAGAGCTTGGCAACTCCGTTTTCTGGACTGCCGCCGTTGGTTTGAGCATAGTTCATAGCATCGGAATAGAACTGCTCAATAGGTTGATGAAGCTCTGCCTGAGGAACACTTACCGCAAGTGCATGGGCTTCACCACGCATAACAGCCCACAGTGTAAATTGCGTGATGGCTCGTGCCTTCCATCCCGTATATCCATACACATCCTTTTCTTGGGACGCAGTAGCTCCGTGATAGATGATGTAATCAATAGCTCGAAGCTGTTCATTTGTATACGTTCCACCGCGAGCGCCGTTGGCTGAGGTGAGTTTTGTATAAGATTGCGGGTCAACCACACTTCCCGTTGCTCCTGGCCATGCACCATAGTGGTTAAATTCATCTCCACAGTAAAGATAGGTACCATCGCTAGCAGTCCACATGGGAATTTGCTGTCCACCAGGAAAATCTTGTCTTTGTGCAACGGTAAATGAGGGTTCCTGTGCAAAAACAAGCCTATGAGCAGGCTTGAGGAAAAAATGGCTGAGGAGAAGTACTCCAAGTAACAGAGGAATAAACCAGAAGTGAAAGACAGAAGACGGGGTTTGTCTTCGTGCAGCTGTTTCCTCCTTAGGTTTTGAGGATTTTGTGATAAACATGAGTGCCTCCAAACTGAAGAATCAGAGGTAGATTGTGTATATGGAGATATTTGGTAATGCATAAATGTGAGCTTTTGTTGCAACATATAGACAATTAGTGTTAACGTATTCAGTAATCAGTAACACTTACTAATTAATGAGGTTATCGTGCGTTACAGTAAGCAACGTGAGGCAATTCGTACGTATATGGAAGGTCGCCATGACCATCCAACAGCAGATAGTGTGTATGCAGCAGTAAGAGAGGAGTTACCAAACATCTCTCTTGGAACTGTTTATCGTAACCTTATGCAGCTTGTTGACGCAGGTGAGCTCCAGGTTGTTAATACCGGCGATAATATCTCTCGTTTTGATCCAACCACAACCGAGCATGCACACTTCCAGTGTCATGAGTGTGGTCGTGTCTTTGATGTTGATGGACCAGTTCTGAGGGACCTTACCAGCCTCACCAAGGATTCTTGCGGCGAGGTTGACTCTTACGCTCTGTGCTTTACGGGTATTTGTAACGAGTGCCTAGCTAAGAACCCAGCGCTCCATCACAGCGTTAACTAATGTGTTGCAACAAAACAGCTTTCTTTAGGACCGGTGCTTCACCGGTCTTTTTCTTTATGGGGGAGCCTCAGGTTTGCGAGAAAACCTGTCTGCTAGACGTGCTCGTAGACCCGCATGTCCTACAGAAGGGAAGCTGCTTGGCATGACGGGGTCTCCGCCAAGCAGCTTTGCCCGAGGAAGGCGGAGTTGTCGGGTGGAGAGCAGGCGCCTATAAGAGGTGGGATAGTGGTATGCGGGGGTCTCTCGCCAGAAGTACTTTTGCATAGCGCTCCTTTCGTTGGAGAGCATGCTAAAGAGTGACTTTGCGCCTATTCTGACCAGCGCTTGTCCAGTTTCTGACGGAGAAAATATGTGTAGGCTCGTATTTGTCGTATATGCGCAGCTAGGCAGAAAACAACTCATCAAACTTTTATTTAGTTGCTCAGCAAGCGATTAAAAGGCAAAAAATACTGTGATAAAATCTACACAATTGCGGGTATCGCCAAGTGGTAAGGCAATGGCTTCCCAAGCCATCATCCGCGGGTTCGAATCCCGTTGCCCGCTCCAAAGACATACAAGAGCCCTTCGGGGCTCTTTTTATGGACAAGATTGAAATTTGGCGTTGTGAAGAAGGTTGTTCGGGTAGAAGTTGAGCGGAATTATTTTGGATATATCTTTGATAGAGCGTGCTTAATTACTCGAATTACGCGGATTAATGGTTGAAGGGAACAACATGGCACAAATTCCTATGACAGATCAAGAGGTAAAGATTGCCCTTGATGCGCTGTCTGATCAGATTGATAAATACGCAGAGCTTCTTGTTAAGAAGGGGTGCGCAATTTCTGAGGGAAGTCAGCTGGTAATTAACGCTTCAATTGAGATTGCTGATTTTGCCCGTAGGGTTCAGCGAGCAGCTTATGCGGCTGGCGCAGAATTTGTCACAGTTATTTGGGGCGATCAAGAATCTGCAAGAATTATGTACGAAAACGTTGACCTAGCGCGTCTTTCTAAGACACCAAGCTGGAAGATCGAGCAGCTTAACTCCCTTGCAGAGCAGGGTGCAGCATTTTTGTTCCTCTCGTCTGATGATCCAAATGGTCTAAAGGGAATTGATCCAGAAAAGCCAGCTGCTGTTTCTCGCGCAAGAAACTTAGAGTGCGACGTCTTTAGAAACGGTATGGACTTTGGTAAAAACGTTTGGTGTATTGCTGGTGTTCCTGCAGCTGAATGGGCAAAGGTAATTTTCCCAGAGCTTTCTGAGGCTGAGGCAATCTACAGGCTTTGGATTGCAATTTTGGACGTTGCTCATGCAAGTGGAGAAGATCCTCAGAGTGCTTGGGAGACCCACAATGCAACGTTTGAGAAGACCAAGCGCTTCATGAATTCTCATCAGTTTGAAGAGCTTCGTTATGAGTCTTCAAATGGAACTAATCTGACTATCTGCATGAATCCAGGACATCTTTGGGAGGGCGGCGCTGGAAAGACGCAGGATGGAACGTTGTTTTTCCCTAACATTCCTACCGAGGAAGTCTTTACAACGCCAAACTATCGCAAGGTAAACGGCACTGTTCACTCTGCGTTGCCTCTGATTCATGCCGGCCAGATTGTTAAAAACTTCTGGTTTACCTTCAAAGACGGCGAGGTTGTTGACTACGGCGCTGAGCAGGGCAAAGACGTTCTGACTTCTATTGTTTCTCAAAAGGGCGGTAAGTACCTGGGAGAATGCGCTTTAATCTCTAAGAACACGCCTATTCGCCAGAGCGGCATCCTTTTCTACGATACCCTGTATGACGAGAATGCTAGCTGCCATTTAGCACTTGGAATGGGCTTCCCAGAGTGCCTGAAGGGCGGCCTTGAGATGAGCCCAGATGAGCTTTTGGCCCACGGTGTTAATCAGAGCACTACGCACGTTGATTTTATGATTGGTGCAGACGATTTGAACATTTGGGGAATTTCTGCCGATGGAAAAGAAACACCAATTTTCGTAAATGGACAATGGGCATGGGAGTAAACTGCTACACTATCCTAGTTGCGTGGTAAAATTGCCACGCCCGATAATGGGCCGTTAGCTCAGTTGGTAGAGCAGGGGACTTTTAATCCCAAGGTCTAGGGTTCGAACCCCTAACGGCCCACCAGGTAATTCAAAGGTCGGGTACCATAGTGGTACCCGACCTTTTCTTTTACGAGCAGAAGGAGTCTCATCGTGGTAGATCGCTACACCGGCAAAGAAATGGGCCACATCTTTTCTTTGGAGAACAAGTACGCCGTTTGGCAGGAGATTGAAGTTCTTGCGTGCGAAGCACAGGCTGAGCTTGGTGTTATTGGCATTTCTCGCGATGAGGCAGCTTGGATTCGTGAACACGCTGCGTTTAATCGCGCTGAGGTAGACGAGATTGAGGCCGTTACCAACCACGACGTCATTGCCTTCCTGACCAATATGGGCTCCTACATCGATGCCAAGGTTCCAGAGGGTGAGCTTAAGCCAAGTCGCTGGGTTCACTACGGCATGACCTCAACAGACCTGGGCGACACCGCTCTTTGCTATCAGCTCACCCAGGCATGTGACCTGCTTATTGCTGCAGTTCGTCGCTGCGCTGCTATCTGCAAGCGTCGCGCATTTGAGGAGCGCGATACCCTCTGCGTTGGTCGTACTCATGGCATTCATGCTGAGCCTATGACCTTTGGCATGAAGTTTGGTAGCTGGGCCTGGGAGTTTAAGCGCGACCTTGACCGCTTGAAGGATGCTCGTAAAAACGTTGCCTATGGTGCAATTTCTGGTGCTGTTGGAACCTACTCTTCCATTGATCCTTTTGTAGAGGAGTATGTTTGCGAGAAACTCGGTCTTGTCCACGACCCACTTTCAACCCAGGTAATTTCTCGCGATCACCACGCGTACCTTGCTGGTGTTCTGGCAACCGTTGCCGCTACCTGCGAGCGTATTGCAACTGAGATGCGTGCGCTGCAGAAGACCGATACCCTCGAGGCTGAGGAGCCATTCCGCAAGGGCCAGAAGGGCTCTTCCGCTATGCCTCACAAGCGCAACCCTATTACTGCCGAGAAGATTTGTGGTTTGTCCCGCGTAGTTAAGGCCAATGCACAGGTTGCTTTTGATAACGTTGCTCTTTGGCACGAGCGTGATATCAGCCACTCTTCCGCTGAGCGCGTTGCCCAGGCAGACAGCTTTATTGCTCTTGACCACATGCTGTCAAAGCTTGAGTTCCTGCTTGATGGCATGGTCCTGTATCCAGAGCAGATGATGGCCAACCTCAATAAGACCCGTGGCATGCTCTTCTCGTCAAAGGTTCTTCTTGCCCTGGTCAACACTGGTATTACTCGTGAAGAGGCATACAAGATTGTTCAGTCTAACGCTATGAAGGTTTGGGCAGATATTCAGCAGTGCAAGGAAGGAGCATCCTACCAGGAGCTTCTTGAGGCAGATCCAGCCTGTACGCTGAGCCATGAGGAGCTTGAGAAAATCTTTGATCCTCGCGCATTCCTTACCCGTTCAAACGTTTTGTTTGACCGTCTTGAGCATCTTGAATTGGACTAAATCGTGTCACTGTTTGGGAACATTTCTCGCCGAAACTTCTTTAAGACGGGAGCGGCTGGTGTCGTAGTTGCGGGTGCAATTAGCATCACGGCTGGCTGCTCTCATCAAGAAGGCTCGGGAGATGCAGGAAAACCGCTGGTACTTGACGAGTCTTCTGGCACAAATGTGCTGGACTCCTATAGCTCGACGGAGTATTCTACCCAACCTAGCCAGACCTGGAGTCTTCCTTTGGGAAGCGTGTTGCATCCAGCCGATGGAAATTGGATTCCCGTCACCACGGCCGGCGCATCTGCTACGCCAATGGTAAAGGGCTCTGCTCTTTCGCTGACGTCTGGCCAGGTTGTTGACGTTGTTCCTGCGGCTCAGATGAACAATACCACCGCCGTAATTTACGACGTTCGTTGCTCCGACTCCGTTTATGCATGGGTTGAGGTGGACACCACAACCTTCGACTGGGAGCTTCTTGCCGCACCATTTTCTGACGGCAAGCTTACTGGAGATGCAAAGGTCCTCTACAAGGCCGATAAAAACTGGGATCCGGCTCCGTTTGCCTGTGGAGACGATAAGGTGGTTTGGCTCGTCCAACCAGCTTCTTCTGGCGAGAAAACCCGTGAATCTTCGCACTGCTACGTGTGGCGTGTGGGGGATTCTGAGGGAACGGATGCCGTTGAATCTCCAGGTAGATTTGCTACTGCACCGTCTATCTCAAAGGGCGTAGTTACCCTCACTCCTCGAGTTCGCGCCTCCGAAGGCACCTACTATGGCGTTACAGCATACCTGCTGGGAGACAACCTTAAAACCAAGGTTGACCAGCTTGTTATGCCTCAATCTGTCAAACCTTTTGCAGCAAGTCGTGTAGACGATAAGTTTATTGTGTCGGTTGAAGCAAGTTATGACTCGGGCGGTCTGTTGGGCAAGATGGGAACATATATCCTGCCTGCTTCAGGCGAAAACCCTTACGTCATAGAGCGTGAACCTTATGCAACATCGGCAGGTAAAGGTAGCCTTTACATAGTTAAGAGCCGCGCCTCTTACGTGCTTGTTGATCCGCAAAATCAAACGGCAAACTGGCTCTATTCAATGGATAGAAGCGTTGATTACGGAGAGTTTCCTGCTCGAGAAGGCAACTGTGATTCTTTTGTAACCTACTCAACTGTTAAGGATCCTACCAGCGGATACCCGGCTTCCGTGACAGTTCGTGTTTTTTCTTTGTAGATTATTTGTAGGTATAGAGATAGAATGAATACAAATAATTAATGAATAATCGTAATGTGCCATACGCACATACATGCAGGGCAAAAGAAAAGGGGAGACAATGGCTTCCGACGAGAAGAAAATTCTGATTGTCGAAGATGAGAAAGTCATCCGTGACGCCGTCTCAGCATATCTTGAGCGCGAAAATTACGTTGTTAAGGGCGTTGGCGACGGTCAAAGTGCAGTTGAAGAGTTTGAAAAGCATGCATTTGACCTGGTGATTCTCGATCTTATGCTCCCAAAGCTTTCTGGAGAGCGCGTTTGCCGTGCAATTAGAGATACCTCTAACGTGCCTATCATCATGCTTACCGCAAAAGGTGAGGTAGAAGACAGAATTATTGGTCTTGAGCTTGGTGCTGACGACTATCTTGTTAAGCCTTTCTCGCCACGTGAGCTGGTGGCACGCGTTCGCGCGCTGTTCCGTCGTACGTATTCTGAGCCAGATACTGCTGTTGACGTGCTTGATTACGGCACCCTTACTATTGATATTTCTGGTCATAAGATTCTCATCAACAACGAGGAAGTTGACCTGACCGCTTCAGAGTTTAAGCTGCTCACCACCCTTGCTCGCTATCCTGGCCGCGTGTACACACGTATGGAGCTTGTCGAGAAGGTCTTGGGTTATGATTTTGAGGGCTATGAGCGCACTATTGATTCGCATGTCAAGAACTTGCGCGCAAAGCTCGGCGATGATCCTCGTAATCCTCGCTGGCTGTTCACCGTTCACGGTGTTGGCTATCGCTTTGAGGCTGGCAACGCTAGCCATGAGTCCTAAGCTTTAGAGCTTTGGCGCTCTTCAAGAAACATCACTCAAATTCTCTTAAGAACCCTCCGGAAACTGAGGGTTCTTATAAAACTATTAAGCCCGATCCCGTTGGCACTCAAAGTTTTACCACCCGTATGGCGGCGTTCTTTGCGCTAACTGCCGTCATGACGGTATTGGTGCTTATTTCTGTTTTAGGTATTGTCTGGGAAAACCGTTTTACAACTTATACCAGGGAGAACCTACAAAACACCGTTGATACTACCGCGCTCAATATGTCTCAGGCGTACGCGCGCGCAGAAGGCTGGAATGCCGACGTTCTCTCTATTGCACGTCAGGCCTCTGCAACCAATTCCGATATTGGTATCCAGGTCTTAGATGTTTCTGGCGTGGTGTTGTATGACGACTCGGCACCAAATGCTCGCCGACCTGGTGGAAATAGTGCATTATCTGGCCCTCAGACGGGTGACGCCGTGGTTTATGCAGTTGTCCAAAACCTGCAAGGTGAGCCTGTGGGCAGCATTAGAATTTGGACATTTGGTTCTGAGCCGTTCCTGACCCAGCGAGACATTGCGTTCCGTAATGGCTCTTACCAGGCAATTAGTCTTGCCGCAGCCATTGCAATTTCGCTTTCGGGGTTAATTGGTATTTTGGCCTCACGTTCACTTACCAAGCCCGTACGCCGTATTACCGAGACGGCTGTTCAGATCAGAAGCGGCAATCTTGCGGCTCGTTCAGGCATCCGTGGCGAAAATGAACTGGGACGTCTGGGAGAAACCTTCGACGACATGGCGTCTTCACTCGAAAGAGACATTAAGCTTGAACGCCGTCTGACCAGTGATGTTGCACATGAGCTCAGAACTCCGCTCATGGCTATCATGGCCACTGTTGAGGCAATCCAAGATGGTATTTTACCTGCAGATGAAGAGCGCTTGGAAAACATTGTGTCTGAGAGTAGACGTCTTTCTCGCCTGGTAGATGCCATGCTCCACCTTTCAAGGCTTGAGAACGGCAAGACAAAGTTCAACCCAGAAAGCGTTAATGTGGTGGCAATGGTGGCAAGTATTGTTGCCGTGCAAGAGACGCTTTTCAAGGAGAATAATCGCACGCTGACCTTTGTGGATATGACGCCCGAGGGCAACTGTTTTGTTGATATTGACTCGGACATGATCCGAGAAGCCCTGACTAATTTGCTGAGCAACGCCATCCGCTACACCGATGATGGTGGCCATGTTGTCATAACCGTTTCAATTGACGATACCGACGCGGTTATTTCCGTGTCTGATGACGGCATGGGAATTGCTCCTGAGGACATTCCACAGACCTTCTCGCGATTCTGGCGTGCAGAAGAGAGCCGTGAGCGTGCATCAGGCGGTCTAGGTGTAGGCCTGGCAATCACAAAAGAGATTATGGACCGTCACAACGGCACCATCTCGGTTGAATCCGAGCTTGGAAAGGGCACTACCTTCTCGCTGCATCTTCCGGTGCTTACCCAAAATAATATCTCTGTTACAGAAACGTTGTTGTAGGCCGATTTTTGGGCATTTTGCCGTACAATCAAAAGTCCTGCAATAC
>CAURGZ010000048.1:0-9233 GCA_963524285.1 uncultured Atopobium sp. | reverse complement strand
TTATTGGAGTGAACGTCAATGTACCAATCGCCGCGAACAAGACCGTCGTCAAATCGAGCCTGGTTGACGTAATCTTCCTCGGTAAGCAATGTCTGACCTTCAACGCGCCAGCTCTCACGAACACCTAACAATGAAGCCTGCTCCATAAGGTAGCTTTGCTCAAATCCAGGCATCATGCGCTGTAAAAACGTAACTAATCGGCGAATGCGAGCGTGCGCCTCAACTGTTGCGTTAGAACGCGCCGCTCCCAAGGTATTTGTACGCATGCTTGCAATATGCGGACAGTTCAGCGCCATGCAACCTGGCTTTCCAGGAAGCGAGAAGATCTGGTAATAGCGCAGGTCTTCCTCTTCAAGAATGCCCGCTTCAATTCCCTCACGAAACTTTGGCTCCAGCTTAAAATTCTTCCCTGCAACCATTGCGGACTCAAAGAAATATCCCTCAACTAATGGCGAGAAGTGATCATCAAGTGAGAGCACGTAATCTCTATAGCGCTCAACATCAATTCCACCCATGGTAAAACGCAAGCTACAAACCTGGTTAACACCATCCTCATCACCAGCTGCAACTGGTACACCAGCAGCTCTGGACAAGACTGCGTCACCCGATGCGTCAATCCACGTTTGAGCAGCTACTGCAATCAAACCTTCTGTTGAGGCAAGAATAGCGTGCGTGATGATTTTCTCGTCATCAGCATCAGATAGAACCGCAGCTACAAGAGACGTGTCATAGAGGATTTGTCCACCTTTAGAGGTGTAGAGCTGCTCATACACTTCTCCCAAACGCTCAGGAGCAAACCAGATCATGGTTGTGTAATCGTCGCGCGTAGCGTCACCTGAAGCCAAGAGCTGCTGCTCGATGGCAGAAAGAACTGGCAGATGACGCACATATGACGGCATCATAGGGCACACAAGCGCTCGTGTAGCAGAGCCTCCAAGCAGATTTGACTTGTCCACAATAAGTGTAGAAAGGCCCTCACTTACGCAACGAATTCCACAGGCAGATCCAGAAACGCCGCCGCCAATAATAACTACATCAAAACTTCCAACAACAGGAATCTGTAGGTTGTTCCAGGTAATCTCTTTATGATTCATTGTTTCCTCCTGTGCCAGAAACGTTATGTAGCAGTTCGTAGTAAGTATTGGTAAACGCATGTGCTGCAATTTCAGATAGTGCGTGAATGCCTGTTTTTCCCAGCTTACAAGGACCAATAGTAATAAGCGGAACGGTGTATTCTTTGCTGGTTAATCCAAGTCGCGTCGTCTCTAAGACATGAAAAAACTCATGCATCAGAATGAGGTTTTGAGCTTCATGCGGCTCAAGTTGATTTTGTTTTGCCCACAACGCGCACGACTGCTCATAGAGCGTAATTTCTTTTGTACCAGAAACATAATCGCTGAAATAACGCTGGTTTCCATACACACAATCAATATCTTTTTTGAAAATTGTCATGCCTACATCTTTGCAGATTTTAAAGAAATCACTTTGACCGTTTGATTCTTCAAACACCATATGCGCAGCGCGCTCACCCTTTGACCAAGCCAAATCAATCACGCGCTCTTTATCCTCTTCAGGAATTCGAGCAGCAAAGCGATCCCACGAGAGCTCTTTACGTGCAAGCTCACGAGTTGGAAACGGAAACCGTGAAGCAGAGCCAACAGTAGACTCTGCTTCAAGGTTCACCGATTTTCTCGCCAAAGTGTGATCTGCGTTCTGCATGTGAGTTTAATCGCCTAAACGAAGTGTAGCAGCGATGATAACAGGCTCGTCAGACGGATAACCGCCCAACTCCACTGCTGCAAGGCTCAAAATCTGCTCAAGAGAAGTCATTCCAGACAGATCGATAATGCGCTTGCCAACTACCACATAGACGTTTGGCAGATTGGCTCCACCGTCGTTGTATACGGTCAAGTCCTCTACCAGGGCTGTTACACCCTTCCGCCAAGAACTAATGGTCTCTTGTAGTACGTCGGCATTAGGACGCTGAAGTCTAATAACACCCTCGGAATCAATAAGACGAAGAGCTGTGCGTTTCTTGGTGAGAAGACCAAAAAGCTTCTTTTCTGTAGTGGTTGCAGTGTAAGCAAAGAGCTCAGAAGAGTGAGCAACCTCGGAAACGTTATCTGCACCCTCACCAAGGTTCTCTACTACAAGTTTTTTAAGCTCGTCTGCACTCAGACGTGTAGCATTAACGTCTTTACTACGCAGCTCAGTGGCACCAACAGCAATCGCGCGGACAACGTGGCGCTGGGTATCAACCTCAACAGTAACCTCAACAGTTCCAGGAGCTGCACCCATCTTAATAGCACGAGCTTCTGCCTCACGCCTGACACTGACAATGTCATCGTCGGTTGGGTTGGTAACACTGCGCTCAACCATGTCACGGACCATAGCAAGAGCAACGCCAATAGTTGAGATAACAGGAGCATTCTTAGCAATGCGGAACGTATGACCCATGGTCTTTGCCAAGTGTGGCACTACCGTAGAAGCTCCGCCGCCACCGCCAACATAAACGGTTGTGCGAGGGTCCATGCCGTAGTCTTTCATAAGCTGTTCTGCTACAGCACCGTTCTTCTTTGCGGCAAAAGCAAGGACCTGAGCTGCTGCTTCCTCAACACTCATGCCCATATTCTCTGCAAGAGGAGCCCACGCCGCACGAGCAGCTTCAACAGAGCCGTATGCATAATCTCCCTCAGGAACAAAGCCTGCAAGGTTTGCAGCGCCAGCCATGGTCAGACAAACGCGAAGTCCACCATCGCACTCAATAGCTGCGTACTCAGGATCTCCATCCATAGGACGAACAGCAACCAGGCGTGGATTCACAATTTTTTCTGCGTCGGTGTATACCTCGTAATCCAAGTTAGCAATGTGAGCAGAACGAGGTCCCACGTCAACGGCCTTACCATCAGAAATCTGCACCATAGAACCGCCACCAATACCAACGGTTCTCACATCTAGTGACGAGAGGTACGTCTTGTGGCCACCAACTTCTGCGTATTTGACCATAACCTTGCCGTCTTTAACGCAAGAAATATCGGTAGAAGTGCCACCAACCTCAAAGAATAGGCCGTCGGTAAGCTTCTCATACATCAAAGCGCCAGCTACACCAGCTGCAGGACCAGAAAGAATGGTTAGGATTGGACGATGACGGACCTCATCAACAGTCATAACACCGCCGTCGCAGCGCATAACCATAAGTGGTGACTCAATGCCTGCCTCGCGAATACTCTTGTCAGTCATGTTTGCAGCTTCAAGCATCTTTGGCATGATGGAAGCGTTAACAACTGCTGTACGAGTACGAATAGCCAGGCCGTAAAGCTTAGAAATGTCATTTGTAGCCGTAGCAGGAAGTTCTCTATCAGAGCACTCTGCAATAACAGCATTCTCGTTAGCTGGATCGTCTACACTAAATGCCTCAGCGGCAACATAAGAAGTTGAACCATCCGAGAAAAGCTGCTCAATTGCGCTCTTAATGCCAGCTTCAACATCAGAAGAGGTGTCTACAAAAGCATTTTTGGTACGCAGGAATTTACCGGCAGCGAGTTCAATATCGCCAACATTGGTGTCACTCTTGCTCTTGGCTCCCTGAAGACCACTACCAAGCGTTACGATACCAACCTGTGCAACATCGCCCTCAAGCAGGGCGTTTGTTGCTTGGGTGGTACCGTGAGCAATAAAGACAACATCTTCAGGCTTAATGTTGTGCTGCTCCATAACACCATGAAGCACCTGCACAATACCTGCTGCAACACCTGCTTCAGCGGTGTGCGTAGTAGGTGTTTTAACCGTGCCGATAATTTCGTACGTATCATTGTCGATGGCAACAGCATCAGTAAATGTTCCGCCAACGTCGATTCCAATACGAACTTTCACGTTTCCTCCTAGATTTACAGCAATCCATCAGCTGCAAAGATAAAACGAGGCGAGAAGACCACAACAAGAGGGTCTTCTCGCCCCAAGGTCAGAACTTAGAAGTACAGAACACCAGACAGAATTACACCAAAGATGGAAACTGCCCAGAGGTAAGGGAGCATCTTACGAGTAACGGTGTTGACGTCAACCTCGCAGAAGTTTGCAGTCCAAACGTTCTGAGTATTGGTTGGGTCGCCACCTGCCTGGATGCGCTCTGCAGCCAGGAATGCGCCCATAACAGCAAGTGGATTCAGGGTGTTCAGGCCAATGATAAGAGCTGCGATGCCAGAACCAAGACCAAACATGTTCATAGGTCCACGATACAGAGCCAATGGCGAGAGGACCGCAAAGAAGACGATGTATGCAATAAGGTTCTGTGGCATGATGCCAAGCAGGAATGGGTTAAGAACTGCCTTAACCGTTGGGTTGGTAACTGCAAGGTAAAGGATGCCAATGCCAACCATCAAGATAATTGCAGGACCAGCGTCGGTTACGCCGTCATAGCAAGTCTTTGCAAGAAGGTTCATCGCCTTGCTAAAGCTCTTGGAGGTAAACAGCAGGCACCACAGAATACCAACGGTAAATGCTGGGGTAACAGGAACCTTCAAGAAAGCAACAAGCACAATAGGAATGAGTGGAGTCAACATTGCAAGACCACCAGCAACACCGGTGAGCTGCTTGGAGTTGCTCTGCTCAGCAACTGGAGCGCTGAAGGCAAACTTAATGCCATTACGCTTGAACTCAACAACAATCATAATCAAAGTTGCAATACCAGTTGCAACAGCAAGATAAACCTCAAAGCCCTGAACCTGAGCAATGTCTAGATTGAAAAGCTTTGCGAAGGTTGTCCAGTTGGCAATATTGAGTGCCAGACCAGTGGTAAATGACATCAAGAAGATACATGCTGCACTAGCTGCGGGAACACCAACAGAAATCAAAATTGGCAGGACGATTGAGCCAACCATGATGATGGATCCCAAGCCAGAAAGTGTAGTAAAGAGGACAGCTACTGCAATAGACATAATCAAGGTGATTACCAGGGGCTTATCGCCACCAAGCTCTGCACTTTTCTTGATAATTGTCTCGGTAACACCAGTCTTGTTCATAAGCTGACCCAACCATGCGCCAAAAATAACAGCCATGATTGCGGCGCCCATGCGGACGGTACCAGCCTCAAATACTGATGTCAGCCAGCCAATTTCTTTTCCGTCGCCGTCTTTTCCAAACATTGGAACGCCTGCGATGACACAAATCAAAATGGCCATCAGTGGCAGGGCAAGCAGAGTTGGGATCTTCTTAGTCATCATCAATGCAGCTACAGCCACAAAGACCAAGAGGATCAAAATACCCTGAACCATGTTTCCTCCTTAGGAACACATTGTTTGATAGCAAGTGCAGCTATCTCTCCTTCAAACAACCTACACGTACTTCTATAGATGCCTGAGCACCATGTTGACGACTTTGATGAGCAGACAAAGTCGAGAAACACCTTTGTTCCAGCGCGGCACATAGCGTACTACTTCCCTACATCTACCTTGCTGGCTTCTTACGCAAGCCTTGCTGGCTTCCTGCACATAACCTGCGTAAGTCTTACCGATTTACTACGTAGAACTTACTGGACGCCAACCAGAAACAAGCGCCCGTTTCCAAAGCTGGACAGTTTCTGGACAAAGACAAGCAAACCTTAGAGCAGAAACAGCATCTATTAATAAGTTTCTTGAAGTCATTCTTGTTACGATTAGTTTTGGAAATGCTTCAAACTGAGCAAATTTTTGCGCCAAAAACGCAGGGGTAGACAACGCCTTATTTAGCGTATCTTCCTTAATCAAAGAAGTAGAGATATCTTCTTCGGGCACAGATACAACCACAGCATCAAGAGAAAATAGACTCTGAACCGTGCTGATAAGGTTCATTAACTTATCAAGTTGCAGGCCGTCTACGCTCACAAGTTGCTGAGTAATGTCTGCGTTTAATCCTTCTTTCATAGGAAGAGGGGTGTTATTGCTGACAACTTGAGCTACAACTCGAGTTCCAAATGAGAGATGCAAGTATGAAGAAACATCCTCGATATTGTTTGAGCTTTCTACTTGAGAAAGAGCAAAGTCACTCTGCTCAAATTGCTTCACCACTACCCTGAAGGAACTCTCTAACGCTTGTACCAGGGAAATTGTTGCCGAATCATGACCCGTTGAATACATGACGGAAAGCTCTGATTCAAGTACATCGCCCTCAAGCAGAACTCCAATTCCCTTAAGAATTGAGCCGTCAACAATAAACCTTGTAAGAGCAGTTTTAATACTTTCAAGTAGAGTTTCTCCCGAAGGAGCCTCTTCTGACAGCGTGGTACGAGCGTACTCGTTAAGAGCCATGTCAACGAGCACAAGTTCCTGACTCTGGCGAGAAACCCGAACAAGTCCCAAGAGACCAAACTCTGGAGCAAGTTGCAGAAGCGTCTTTGATCTACCAGCGGTTACTACGCGCTCTGAGCTTTCTTCAACCATTTTTGACTGAAGCAAATCTTGAACAATAGTAGTAACGGTACTAGGAGAGAGAGATAATTCACGAGCCAATTCAACACGAGACAGAGCGTTTTTCTCGCACAATGCTTTAATAACGGCACGTTTATTGGAATATGCAATGTCTTTAATGCTGACAATTGACATACGTGTCCCCTCCTCTCCATTTCTGTCTGTACTACCTTATTTCGACTCTCGAAATAAGTCCATCAAACCTAGAAAGGAACGGGGCTAACGGTATGAAATTATCGCCAAATGGTCATGCTGAACAAGTTGGTAAACGACGCCAGATCCTTACGCCAGCTCTTCCAGAATACGACGCATTTCTTTCTGGACACCCTGCTCGGTGTTAGACGCAATGACCTTGGAGGCAATCGTCTTGAGCGCGTAGCGAGCGTTGTCCATAACGTATGCAGTGCCGGCGTAGCGCAGCATAGCGTAGTCGTTCATGGAGTCGCCAAACACAGCAATCTGGTCGCGAGAAATGCCATAATACCTGCGAATCTGCTCAAGTCCCGTAGCCTTGTTCACACCACGAGGCACCACGTCAATCCAGGTCTCTCCAGAAGGCATGAACGAAAGTCTGTCGCCCATCTCGCGCTCAAGAATCATGGCCATATCCATGGAGCGAGCCCTGGAATCGCAGCAAATAGCAGCCTTGATGATACTAACGTCAGGTGAAGGTGGATCAAACACGCGCTCAGCGTTTGGCAGGTCTTTATCCAGCTCACGCACAAACGAACTCTGATCGTCCAGCAGATACGTATGCGTGCGGTCATAAACAACCAGATGAATGCAGTCAAACTCAGACGTCAACTCAAACAGCTTACGAATAGAAGCTGACGAGAAAACCTCGCGGTCGATAACCTCGTTCTCTACATAGACCTGCGTGCCAAGAGAGGCCACGTAATCAATCTTGTCCGCAACCGGTTCAAACAACCAGCGCAGTGTATCGTAACGACGACCGGAACTTGCGACAAAGTGAACGCCACGTTTGTACAGCTCTTCGATGAGCTCAAATGTCTCTGGCGGAACCTCGGAATTCTGGTCCAGCAGCGTACCGTCCATGTCCGATGCAATGAGTCTAATCATGCTAGTTCTCCATCATAAAACGGGGAGTCTCCCCTGCTTTTGTTGCGCGTACCAGCTCAAGTAAGGCGTGCGCAACGCCGTCATCTGCAGATGCACCTACATGGTGCCTTGCTACCTGCTTGACCTCTGGAATTGCGTTTGCCACCGCCACCGAGTGCGGAACTTTACTAAGGATATCAATGTCATTCTCGCCGTCTCCAAAAACAAGCACCTCTTCTGGAGAAATACCTGTTCTTTCCAGAAGCGTTTCAAAGCCAGTCAGCTTGGACACACCCTTGGGAAGCACGTCAAACCATTGAGGAATGACCGAAACCGTGTAAACATCCGGACAGACTGCGGCAATCTTTTGGCGACAACGCTCCATGTCCTCCTCTGTTCCCGGGCAAGCAATTGTTGCGGCGACAAAATCGACGTCATCGGGGACTTGATCGACAATGCCCGAGACAAACACCAGCTTACGCTCGTAGTCGGCGAGAATATCTTTGTCCAGCGGACCGACAACATAGGCCGGGTTAAAAAGGTTAGTCTTCTCTGGATAGCAGACCAAGAACATGTTCTTCTCGTCAGCAAGAGCATCTGCGACGCCTTGAAGCGTTTTGTGATCAAAAACGGAGAGCGAGATAGTCTTGCCTTTGTACAACACGCGCTTGCCTGTAGACATGACGCCCGTTTGCATGCACGCCTCGTCGAGGCTAAAAAGACGCATCAGCTCAACGTAATCTCGGCCGGTACAAGGGCCAAATGCGATGTCCGTTTCTTCCAGGAGCGTGTGAATAGCCTTACGTGTGAAGTCCGACACACGCTTGTTTCCGAAGGGTACCAGCGTGTTGTCCATATCAGATAAAACAAGCTTAATCACAAACGTCCCCCGTTACTGCATGCTGCGTAGCTGGGCAAACGCGATACGCGTCGCAGTCCAAGCGGACGCAGCCCTACGTCAAAGCAGCTCCAAGCTGGCGAGCTCTAAGCTGGCACGCTCTACGCTGACAAGAGCTAAGCTGACACAAGCTAAGCCGCAGCATTGTACTTCTATCTAGTTGAACTGTGCGCCAAAACGTCAAAACGATCAATCTTGAGCAGCACTTGGTCTAATCCAATCATACCCGAGAGACGCACCTTTGACGCATTCGAAGTCAAAATTAGAAGATCTCTAAACCCGGAGCCCCGACGACCGCCGACCCATTCCATACGCTTAATGTCCTGGTAGTTGATGGAAATTTCAGAGCCTACAAAGGGCACTACAACCATCTCGTCATCAAAAAGCGAGACCTTATAACGACTTAAGATGTACCACGCTATAAACATGACAACCGAGAAGGACGCAAAAAACGCCATAACAATGTCTGGGTTTGGCGTAAACACGTTAACGTAGCAAAGCCAGCCGAGAATAACTGCGATTGCACTGACAAATGCCATGTCAATAATGAGCGAACGTGTAAGCGCAGCGGGAGTCACGTAGGTATCGTGATGGCTGTGGCGACGCTCGGAAATTCCAACGTTTCCCGAGTGCTCTAAAACCGCAGCTACGACGGGTGCCGCAACGACAACAATTCCAAAAAACACTGCGAGCATTGCGACCTCCTTTACTCCGTGAAAAAAAAGAACAATGACCCTTCATAATTATGCTACGCTCCCGCACACCATTTATTGACAAGGGTGAACGGGAGCGTAGACGGTAGAAATCTAGCTATGAATGGCAAAGCTGCACGTCAA